>CAYQRA010000921.1:0-2783 GCA_964419315.1 uncultured Saprospiraceae bacterium
TTCTCCGAGCACTTCCCCGAGCATTTTGCCGAGGTCTTCATCAGAATATTGAGAAAGGGAATTACTTTTTATCTTTTTCTTTTTCTTCTTAGAAGAAGAACTGGGTTGTGCTACCGCTTCTTCTGGTTCTTCTAAGATCACTCCAGCAGCATCAAGGATAAATTCATAGGTAAAAATAGGGCAATTGAAGCGTACTGCCATTGCCAAAGCGTCGGAAGTTCGAGAATCAATTTCTATCATCTCCCCACCTTTCATACAAATGAGTCGAGCATAGAAAATCCCATCCAATAAATTATTGATCACGACCTCTTTGAGTTCAATCTCAAAAGTATCTAAAGCATTTTTAAACAAATCGTGAGTTAGCGGACGATTTGGAGTCATTCTTTCCATCGCTACTGCGATCGCTTGTGCTTCAAAACCACCAATTACTATAGGCAATCTTCTAGAGCCTTCTTGTTCTCCAAGAACTACAGCATAATTGTGCGATTGTGTAACACTATGCGATAAGGCAACAATATCTAATTCGATTTTTTTCATATCCAATCACTGAGGGTTGAAAAATGCAGTATTTAAATAGACCGATAAAAAACTATGAAAATCCTCCCGGAAAACCGGAGAAATATAGAAAAGATGGGAACCGGAGGGATTTCTATTAGTAAACACCAAATTCGTACCAGTATTAAGGATCTCAATTCGGGGCACAAATGTAAGAATAATAAATCTTAAAATGAAGTCGTATTTGTGCTAATATTAGCCCAAAAATCAAGGATCTCTAAGTACTAAGCAAAATTATCTACTATTTGCTAACATTATTTAAGATAAGTCATTTTTCTCATACAATCAAAACTCCCTGCAAGAAGTCCATTTCCCGAAAAAAAATCCGGATACTTTCGTTCATAAAAGTATCCGGAAATCTTATAGTATACTGGTAATTAATTCTTTAAACAATAGCAATTAGGTCGGATTGATCCTTCAAAAGAAGTTCCATACCTCTTTGCCAAAACTTAATTACTAGACGTTTTGAATTTTTTCAAGGCTTCATTGAGCCTTGGTACGACATCAAACAGATCTCCTAAAACACCATAATTAGCGGCTTTAAAGAAAGGAGCCTCAGGATCTTTATTGATTACCACAATGACTTTTGAGCTATTTACCCCTGCTAAGTGCTGTATCGCACCAGAAATTCCGATGGCAATGTATAGATTTGGACGAATAGCTACCCCTGTTTGGCCAACATGCTCATGGTGTGGGCGCCAATCGGCATCCGCTACTGGACGAGAGCAAGCGGTAGTTGCTCCAAGGATGGTGGCCATTTCTTCTACAATTGCCCAATTTTCTGGACCTTTCATTCCTCTTCCTGCTGAAACTACCAATTCGGCTTCTGGTAATGGAACGATACCATCTTCGGTTTTCACCTCTTTTACACTTAAGCGACTTGCAGGTACAGCGACCTCTATATTCTCAACGGCAGCATCCGCTCCACCTGTTTCTGGCGGGATAGAATTTCCCATGAGCGATAAGACTTTAACTGCTGATTTTATTTCATATTCTGCGGAAGCTTTTCCAGAAAAAACATTTTTTCTCACTCGAAAAGCACCTTCTTCTGTTACCGTCGGTAAATGATTGACGCCAGCAACAGAGCCCGCATCCAAACGAACTGCCAAGCGACCCAATAAAGATTTTCCGGTAGAGCTATGGCTCAAAAGCACCAGCTCTGCTCCTACTTGTTTGGCAGCATCTGCGATCACTGCTGCATAAACTTGACTATCAAAATCATTGAGTTGATCACTCGTTATATTATATACTTTGGACGCACCATATTGTCCCAATTGAGCAGCATTTTCTGAGCTACCAATTGTAAGGGCGACACATTCTTTACCCATAAGTTGGGCCGATTTGGCCGCATAGGTTACTGCTTCGAAAGCAGCTTTCTTATATTTTCCTTTTTGACTTTCTGCGAATACTAATACCATTATCTGGAAGTTTTTAAATTTTTAAAAGAAGGACTAGACCGATGAGTATTTTAAAAAAACCAATGATTAAATCACTTTGGCTTCTTCATGGAGTAAGCGTACCAGCTCGTCCATATTCTCGGCATCCACCATTTTCACAGCAGCTTTAGCATCTGGCAATTGATAATTGACTACTACTGCCAAGTCTTCTACATCAGTAGGCTCTACCACATTCAATGGCTTGCGTTTGGCCATCATGATTCCTCGCATATTGGGGATTCTTTGTGCAGCTAATCCTTTGGCAGCACTGACTACAAAAGGAGTATCTACTTCTGCAATTTCGTTTCCACCTTCAATATCTCTAGAGATAGTAGCGGTATTGCCATTCATTTCCAAATGGTTTCCAAAAGAGATGTAAGGCATATCCAGGCATTCTGCAAGCATTGCTCCTACTTCTGAGCCATTATAATCAATGGTTTCCTTACCTAAAAAGATAGCATCGTAGTTTTGCTCTTTGGCATATGCTGCAATTTGCTTCGCTACGTACAAAGCACTTTTCGGATCTGCATTAATACGAACCGCATCATCTGCGCCGATGGCTAAACCTTTTCTGATAATGGTATCGTTTTCTGCTGGACCAACATTGATCAAAGTAACAGAGCCTCCGCTCTTTTCTTTAATTTCAATAGCTTTTACCAAAGCATACCATTCGTCATAGGGATTCATAATATATTGAACTCCGGTACCATCAAAAACTGTGTTGTCAGCGCTAAAAGCGATCTTTGCAGTTGTATCAGGAGTTTTACTAACACAAACAAGTAATTTCATTGA
>CAYQRA010000922.1:0-2782 GCA_964419315.1 uncultured Saprospiraceae bacterium
TTGCCGTTTCTTTGATGAAAATTGGCAATGACATTCGTATGTTGGCTTCTGGTCCTCGTTCTGGAATTGGAGAATTGACGATCCCTGCCAACGAACCCGGTTCGTCTATCATGCCAGGAAAAGTAAACCCTACCCAATCGGAAGCGCTTACGATGGCAATGGCTCAGGTCATTGGAAATGATGTAGCGATCAATGTGGGAGGAATGACTGGACAGTTTGAACTCAATGTATTCAAACCCATGATGATTTATAATTTCTTAGTCTCTGCGCGTTTGATTGGAGAAGCTTGTAAAAGTTTTGATAAAAATTGTGCACAAGGTTTGGAACCCAACCACGAGCGCATTCATCAAAACTTGTTTAACTCCTTGATGTTGGTCACCGCACTCAATACCCACATCGGTTATGACAAAGCAGCGACTATCGCCAAGACGGCTCACAAGAAAGGCAGTACTTTAAAAGAGGCTGCGATTGAGTTGGGGTATTTAACAGAAAAAGAATTTGACGCTTGGGTGCGTCCGGAGAAAATGATTTAATTTTTTCTGTTTTTTTTTGTCAAAAAAAGGGAGTCCTGTTTTACAAAAACAGACTCCCTTTTCAACAAATAACCATTTTCTGAAAACTCAATTTTCCACTCCCTTTTTTAATCTCCTTGAACGCTTTATTATTGGTAGTCAGGCTTTCGCTAGAATAAAGCCATCGTGACCCTTGCAAGGATTTTATCAAGCTCAAGTAAAAATGAGTCTCCCAAAAATTCCGCATATCTTTTTTGACTAAGAAAATTAATTCCTAAATCATTACTATCTATTTCAAATTATAAACTAAAATCCGAGGCACCAGTTGAGCATAGACGATTCCTTTGACCGAATGATAAATTATTTTTCTCACCTCATAGCTTTATATTCCTTTGACATCAAAGTGAAAAAAATTTATCTCTGTAGAATATCCTCAAGATGGAAAGTTTTTAAACTAAAAAAAAGAACAATTGTCTTAGAAATTTCCGGATCATAGAACATAGGAGAGGAAGAAGCAATAGGAAACACCATCAAGGGCTGACCCGATTGAGTCAACCCTTGAAAACTATACTTACCATAAACTATATCGGTCATACATCTTGAGGAAACAATTATAATTTTAATGTTTAACCAACTTATGCTCTAAGCTTTGATCTGCTGTCAGTATTCGAAGGATATAATACCCACTATGTAATTCGGGAAGCGACCACCAGAAAGATTGTGGTCCACTCGTGACATTGATTTTCGATTGGTGAAGCAATCTCCCCTGTAAATCGTATAAGAAGATTTGGATTCGATCTTCTTTGTTGGATTGCCAATTGATGTTGATTCCTTCTTCAAATGGATTGGGACTCACTTGCCAATGATCAATAGTTGTCAGCGAAGAATTTTCTGTGTCCTTATTTCTCCAATCCCCTTCTGCAGTATTCGTGAAGGTGGAAGGCAAAGAAAATATATCCTTATCGGCAATGATGATTACAGGAAGGCTTTGCGTACCGGAGTCCAGACAATTTTTGATAAAAGAAAAGAGGTAAAAACTCTTGGCAAGTTCTTTAAAAGTCACCTTACTAGTAGTGGTCGTTTTTTGTAGACGATTGAAGTTATTGAGGTTTAAAGCATTGATGATATAACTAACATTTTCCTTAGAAGCAAAGATTTCTGAATTCCAACCGAAAGTAATGTAATTCCCAAATTCAGCTCCCAAAACAGTAGGCTTTATCGGTTCGCATCGTTTTTCTTTTAAAGCTTTATTGGACAATTGGTCTTTTAAAAAATCTAAAACGGCCAATTCGTATGATTTTTTCCCATTACCGTGGTTCATTGCCACTTCAGCCGCTATTTTTCCTACATTTTTAGGAGTCAATACAATAGGATCTTGAGCAAACAAGCTTGGAGTGTTCAGGCTACAAATAAGAATCAGAATAATGTTAACAATTTGTTTATTTAATGTTTTCATGATAGAATTATTATTTTGAGTTTTTACAAAAAAAAGAAAGAAGTCCAATCTGCTTATTTTAGGATAGCCCCCCTAACACTTGATTTAATAAACCATTGAAGTACGTAGGTTGCTATACCATTCGGAAGGTATTGACTATTTGAATTAAAAAAAAGAACGTTTTTTCAATTTTTTTCCGGAAGAAAGCAATTGCCCAAAACCAAAATTCCACTGGAACTAAGATACGATATGGAAAACAGTAAACTTTTAAAAACATTAAGCGCATTTACAGCAGAAGAATTAGAGGACTTGAAGTTATTTCTACTTTCTCCTTATTTTCAAAAGGAAGGTATTTCGAAAGATGAGATCAAACTCTTCGACTATTTACACCGACAGTATCCTCATTTTGATAAAAAAGCGATTGCCAAGCAAAAGGTCTTTGCTGCTATTTATCCAAACCATACTTTGATCAAGGGAAAATTAGAGAAAAAAATGAGCGCTTTATTTCATCATATCCAGCGATTCATCATTCAAAAAACTTGGGAAGAAAGAGAGCAGCCTGTTCAAAAATTATTATTGCTTTCGCATTTTTATCAAGAGCGAAAAACTTCGCGCTTATACCGTCTGATCATTGACCGAATAAACAAAATACTAAATACCAATCCACAAAAAGATAAAATTCATTACTTCAATGAATTTATCGTGCAAAGTGAAATCTCAGAACACCAAAGCCTTCATACCACTCGAAAGGAAGATCTCAATTTACCCACGACGCTCCGAAGTTTAGATATTTTTTACTTAGCCAAAAAACTAGAATATTCCTGTGGCTTATTAT
>CAYQRA010000923.1:0-2776 GCA_964419315.1 uncultured Saprospiraceae bacterium
GGCCTCCAGCAATAGGTCTACGAAATTCCCTGCTTTCTCTAAGGGCGCGCCATGATGGGGACTGCCTAAGAAAATGACCTTCTTTAAGGCTTTGATCCAAGTCTTTTTTTCTGCTTGTGCATAATGCATGGCACTTCTACTAACCAAACCTCCCATACTGTGAGCAAGAATATGAAATTCTTTTATTCGAACTGGCCAATTGTTCTGTAATTTTTCCATCAGGAGACTCAAATCCTGCCCATTGGTAGAGATATGACGACCGCTATTATAATGTAGGTAAATAGGACTGAATCCAAATTCTTTGGCTAAAATACTTCCATGATTATGAGCGTCTTGCGTCCATTGCCAATCATTCATACAAGAACCATGAACCATCAGCAAAACCTTGCCACTGCTTTTCCCATAGGCTTTTTTTAGACTTGCTTTATCCAGCGAAATAGCTTGCCCTCGGTTTCTAAAGGACATCTTGATGGCTAATGGATTTGCTTTGGCTTCCAAATAATCTCCCAAGACCCCATTTAGGGTAGCCAAAAGTGCTTCTCTTTTTTCGGAAGAAGCTTCTTTATCCAAGCTTTGAGGCAATAAAGCCAAAGCTTTATCCAATCCACCACCAATCGACTTTGTTCCTAATCTTACGCCCTGATATCCCCAACCAGCAACTTTAGTAATCAAATGTTGGATAGGTGTAGAGGGCAGCAAGGGCGGATGGACAATCCTTTTGTGTAAAGCTTCCGCCAAATCCGTGATGCCTAGGCTAGCATCGGTTAACATTCGTACATAGGCACGGAGATCACTAAAATGTATGGGATTATTTTTGGCCATGAAATTTTATGGTCTAATTACTTGAACAACAATAGGTTTAAGAATTGGAGGCTAAAGTGCAAAGATAGTATTTATTAAGCCTAATTTTGGGTATAAAGGCTAAATCCTAGATAAAACAAAGCCATTTCTAGCTTTTAATGAGTGCTATTGAATTTCCTGATTTTAGGAAAAAGGAGTACCTTTGCAGGGCTTTATTATTGTTTAAAAATATAGTGATCGAATGTTGAGAGAATTTATATTTATTGCTTGCCTACTAAGCTTGCTAGCTTGTACCGATGAGGCAACAAAGCATACGGGTCGTTCGGTAGAAGAAACCCCCGTTCAAGAAGGAAACAGGATTGCAGATATCATTCGCAATCCAGTCAGTGCAGATCAGCCACTCGACACCATTAATGTAGCAAAGATGGTTTTTTCCGAAACGGCTCATGAATTTGGGAAAGTCAAAGAAGGATCAACGATTAAGCATACTTTTAAATTCACCAACCCCGGAAAAATCCCCCTACTGATCACCAATGCCAAATCTACCTGTGGATGTACGGTCCCCAAGTGGCCAGAGGATCCAATAGAACCAGGCGGTAGCGGAGAAATACAAGTAAAGTTTGACACCAAAAATAAAAAAGATTACCAATCCAAACCCATTACCATTACCGCCAATACCTACCCCTCACAGACGGTATTGTATATGAAGGGTCATGTGATGGCGGAGGAGGAATAAAGCACTGTCTAATTTTATCGCAAAAAAAATTTCATACCCTAGCACTTAAGCAGATAGTACTATTCGCCTCTATGTTAAGGGTAAGCCAATTTCAACTAACTATTTAGTAAAAATAATATCATGAGAATTCTAAGTATCTTTTTACAAGCCAGTCCAGATTTTATCAGCCCACTTTTTATGGTGCTGTTTTTTGCCATCATTTATTTCTTTATGATTCGGCCACAAATGAAAAAGCAAAAAGAACAAGTCGCTTTTGTCAATGATATGGCTAAAGGGGATGAGGTCATCACCTCTAGCGGCATCTATGGTCGAATCAATAAAATTGAAGACAATGTGGTTACCTTACAAGTAGATACCAAGACTTTTATCCGAATAGCCAAAGGAGCTATTTCTAAAGAGATGACCGAACAAAATGGAGAAGCCATTGATGCTACCGCATAAGCTGCGGGTCTCTACTTTTTAGCCATACCCGATAAGTTTTAACCAAACAGACTTCTATAAAATGCTTATTCTTCTAACAAAAGTTTAGGAAGAAAAGTAGTCCACGTAGTTAAATATGAAATCTAAAAACATCGTATTCATTGCCAAAAGTTTAGATGGTTTCATTGCTGGAATCAATGGCGAATTAGAATGGCTAAACAGCATCCCAAATCCCGATAAGGATAGTATGGGCTTTGATGATTTGATGCAAGAGATTGATGCCTTGGTCATGGGACGCACTACTTTTGACACCGTTTGTGGCTTTGAAGGGGAATGGCCTTATCCGAAGCATGTATTTGTATTGAGTAATACGCTACAAAAAATCCCTGAAAAATTCAAGGAAAAAGCATCTTTGCTCAGTGGTACGGAGCAAGAAATTCTTAAGACCATTCACGAAAAAGGATTTTATACTTTATACATCGATGGAGGAAAAACCGTGCAAAATTTTCTCCAAGAAGATTTGATTGATGAGCTTCGAATCACGACAATTCCTATTTTACTAGGAGATGGAATATCATTGTTTGGAACCTTGCCCATTTCTCTGAATTTTAGTCATCTAAAAACGAAAGTTTTTCTAAATCAATTGGTCCAAAGCCATTATGTGCGAAAAAGATAAAGCCTCTCTTTCCTAAGGCAATCTCCGTTCTACCTCTTGGATCAAAAAAACGCCCAAGCCTTCGGCCAAAGCAACTAGATCTGATTTGTTTTTTGGCGGCTCCAAAAAATACAAAAGTACTTTTTCCATCTCCCCTGCCCACT
>CAYQRA010000924.1:0-2769 GCA_964419315.1 uncultured Saprospiraceae bacterium
TTTAACTTTTCTTATTTCCTTATAATAACTCCGAAGGCACAACCACCATTTTCAATTCCTGTCCTTTTCTCAATATCTTCAGACTTATTTGCTGCCCAATCGTTGATTCTCCCAAAAAGCGGTGAAGCTCATCTATGGAGGCAATTTCTTGGCCATTGATACTCAAAAACAAATCTCCTTTCTTTAATTGTGCATGATCAGCTGGCCCCTTCGGTTCTACCCCTTGCACCAAAATACCCGTGGACTTCGCCAAACGATACCTTTGCACAAACTTGGGGTTTAAGCGAATTTGCTGACCGGCAATACCAATATATCCTCGGCGAACTTTTCCTTGCTGAATGATTTTACCAACGACATAAGCCGCTAGATTGGAAGCTACCGCAAAACAAATACCTTGGGCGGGAAGAATAACTGCCGTATTTACACCGATTACTTTTCCATGCGAATCGACCAATGGGCCTCCTGAATTTCCAGGATTTAAAGCCGCATCCGTTTGGATGACATCGTCGATGAGTCGGCCATTTTCTGAGCGAAGGCTTCGCCCAAGTGCACTTACCACTCCTGCCGTCAACGAATATTGGAAACCATAGGGATTCCCAATGGCGATGGCTAGTTGTCCAACTTGTAATTTGCTGGAGTCTCCAAAACGGATGGTCGTCAAATTGTCGGCATCTATCTGAATCACCGCAATATCCGTAGCTGGATCACTTCCAATCAGTCGAGCAATAAAATTTCGACCATCTTGTAAGGCAACTTCAATTAATTTTGCTCCAGTGACCACGTGATTATTGGTTACTATAAATCCATCGCTGGAAATTAAAAATCCAGAACCTCCTCCGGTCTGTTTTTTCTGTCTTCGACGGACTCGCCCTTGCAGAGCTGCCTTTTTTACTTTTATTTGTACAACCGCCTCGCTTACTTCTTGCGCTACATGAACGACCGTCCTAGAATAGGCATCTAATAATTCTTCATCTGAAGTTGGAGACTTTGAACTTTGCTGGGTAAGATCCTCTCCATTGCTAATAAAATTTAACATACTTGGTGTTTTTGATGAGAGGGTGATAGGTTTGATCTACTTTGCACCACAATAGTGCCAGTTGGATAAAGCTGCCAAATAAGGTAATAGGATTCTTTATCATGGCAGGAAGTCCGCCAAAATAACAGGTCGATCAAGGTTTTGGATTTAGGATAAATCCGATACCGATTCCTTAGCTATTAATTATCAGTCTCCAATCTAGCACTATTTCCACTCTGGCATTTCTGCCTCTTCAAAAAGTAAGGTGCGGTTTTCACCATCCAAATCTACCTTCCAAATACTTCTCGGAGAAATTCCGTCATTATTGGTATTGACAAAAATAATAGAAGCTCCATCTGGTGCAAATCTTGCATCCAAGTCATTGGTTCCTGCGGGTTTTTCTGTAGAAATATCTAGGACACTTTGGGTCGACAAGTTTTTGATAAATATTCGACTATCAATCTGTCGACCATCTGGAGATTCGAAGCCACTAACATCCATCGTATAGAGTGCAGATTTTCCATCAATAGAAAATACACCACCACCAAGACTTCCAGCCACATCTGCCACGACTACCTGCTGGTAGTTGCCCATCAGATCCATCGTAAACATTTGTGAATTATAGCTATTCGCTCCAGTCAATCTGACCAAGAGTAAATTTCCTTGTTCGGTCCAATCACATTCTGTAAAAGTCCAACCAACGGGTGCCTCTCCGATTTGGTCGATTCCTGTGCCATCAATATTGATGGAATAAAGGCGAGTGTTACTCATATACAACAATCGGGAGCCATCAGGCGACCAACAAAAATCCAGTTCCAAATTATTATAACCCGCAATCGGAATAGTGGTCACTTGTGTTTTTTCCGAGCCATCTCTATTCATTACAAAAATTTGCGGTTCAATTCCTTGATTAGAAATATAGGCAATCTTATCGCGGAGCGGACTCAATCTTGGTCGGAAATTACTCGCATTTCCATCAGTCAATTGCAATTCAATATCTGCATTATCAGAAGCATAAATATTATAATTGCCATCGCTTATTTTAGTGTATAAAAAACGGAGTTCTGGAAGTGCTTGAGTCGTAAAACTCCATACTTCCCCATTCGTTTTTTCTTTTCCATCATCGACGATCACTTGCCAATAATAAGTAGTTGCATATTTTAAATCGGAGACCTCGATTAGTGTATCTGGATAATTGCTTGCCAAGGTTTCCATTAAGTTTTGATCCGCATCAAACAGCATAATATCAAAAGTCAGATCGGCACCATCATCTGGATCTTCTGCACTCCAACTCAAGGTAAGTTCCACTTCAAGGTCCGTACTTCCATTGGTTGGGATCGGATCAAAAGGAGCAAGCGGAGCGGTATTGAGTAAGGTGTCTGGATCTAGGCGAATAACGACATTCGTCGTTTGCTCATCAAAGACAGCAGCATTGGTAATCCCAGTATTATAACCTTCCTTTTCTACTCTTAAGGTATAAGTACCTGTTTGGATATTTTCCAAAGCAAAACGCCCTTGAGCATCGGTAAGGATCGTACTCGTTGGAGGGTTTGTAGAAATCGTTGCCCCTACGACTGGGGTATTTTCCCCTTCGATTAAAACCTCTCCGAAGACAGAACCAAAAGTGTCCGGAATGATGGTATCCTCTTTACAAGAAAAGGCCAACAAAACCATAAACAAGCCTAATAAAAACGATATGGGTTTCATGTGTCTGTTTTATTCTATGTTAAGGTCACATGGTCCTTACCAATATT
>CAYQRA010000925.1:0-2767 GCA_964419315.1 uncultured Saprospiraceae bacterium
TCTTACTATCTAATAAATGCTTCACAATGAATTGGTCCTCTTCTTTGGCAATCACTTGATAGGCGAAGCTGTTTTTGTTTAAAACCGTCTCCTGCCCTTCATGAAGAATTGATTTGCTGACCAAGCTTTCTCCTGGCAAATAAATAATCCCGTTGTTGAAATTAGAAAGATTTTTAGGACCAAAGGGGTACTCCTTAGTTAAGTCCGATGCTAAAAGATAAACTGATTGTTGCAGTGATTTGAAGATCAAAGTATCCTGCAAAATATGCATGGACCAAATTTCTTCATCGGATACCGGAATGGAGCGGATGTATTCGAGGCTTTCTTGAGTGTACCGATATTCAATGGCGCCCAAATTAGTAACCAGGTAAGCACGATCCTTGTGCAAGTAGACAGAATTTACATCGTATTTGAAGTACTCTTGAGTATTAAGCGTGATCTGCTTCTCGCCCAGATACAAGCGGATTTCAAAATGATCGCTTTTATACCATCTCCCCCCTTTTTGATCGATTTTGAGCAATTGACCAAAAGTAGCTTCCGACTTGGTAAAAGTATGTCCGTCGTAAACATAATCTCCAAAATTGAGCCTACCGGTACTGTCTTGCCAAAAATTAGAGCCAGAATGGAAGGGCTCCTCAATGCTTCTACCATAATTGCTAACTCCAAATTCCTTAAAAGGAAGCTGGCCATAAAGGGAACTGCTCCCCAGAAAGCAAATCATAGCAATCAGCAGAATTTCAGTGGTTTTTCTGGTCATTAAGGGGGAATTAATACAAAATTGGGGGATTTTCCAAAAAATGCTAACGTTTTTCCAAAAAATACAAGTGACGCCTATTCCTTTGGTATAGATGTTGAAATTATTAAATAATAGCAAAATTCTGGCTGATTTTTTTTGGCCATTGAAAATCTGCTTCAGTAACGGACAAAATTAAGTTCCGCATTTTGGCAAGGAAGTATTGGCTGAAAAGTGCCAGCCATAAATCGATAAGTTATTATTTGATCGTTGCTTTAACCCACATTTGATTGGATTGACCAATCATTTAACAAAAAACCACCCTATGTCACCTTGCTGGACTAGCAAGCCAACAGCCCCTGCTGTTGCTGCATTCTTTTTTTTCCTTCTCTTTTTGCTATTGGCCCCAAGTATTATTACGGCTCAAGAGGTAATTCCAAAATTCGGTAAAGCGCATCGTTCCTTGAAAATCAATGGGGGATTAAGGTTAATGACTGATTTATACGCCTATTCGGGCATTGATCCACGGCGAGATCCCTTCCAATTCAGGGCGCAAGCCAGATTGAATCTAAACGCCTTTGGCATCAATGCCCCCTTTACCTTAAATTTTTCCGAAGGCAATAAAACCTTTAATCTTCCGGCCTACACTTTCACGGGCATAAGTCCAACCTATAAGATGGCAACGGTTCATTTAGGAGATCGCTCCTTGCTTTTTTCAAAATACACCCTTGGAAACATTACGTTTAGAGGTGCGGGATTAGAACTGCGTCCTGGAAAATTCTACGTAGCAGGAATGTATGGACGATTAAAAAGGGCGGTGGCAGAAGATCTGGATGCCCTGCAAAATTTTGACACTTCTTATAAGCGTATGGGTTATGGGGTCAAAGCAGGATATCAAGGCGAAAAATCAAAATTGACTTTTATTCTATTTGGTGCAGAAGACGATGCCTCCTCTATCACGACTCCTATCAATAGCACAATAAGCCCAAATTCAAATATCGTGGCTAGTCTTCAAGGATATCAGCAGCTCAGCAAAAAAATAAATGTACAAGCAGAATGGGCGCACAGCTTATTCAACAAGGATACCCGAGCGGTCGCCTTACGAGAAAACTTTGGATTTGGAAAAACCTATGGAGGTTTATTCACCCCCAATGCCTCCTTTCAAGCAGGGGATGCCTTCAACGCCCGACTTAATTTCTCAGGAAAGAACTTCGGTTGGAATACCAACTACGAAAGAATTTCGAGGGGATTCAGAACCTTAGGGGCTATTTTCTTTAATAATGATTTAGAAAACATAACCGCTGGATTTACAAAAACTTTACTGGAAAATAAATTAAGCCTGGCGATCAATGCCGGAATAGAACGGACCAATTTAGATGAATTTGTCGCAGAGAAAACGGCCAGAACCATCGGCTCTGTAAATTTAAATTATACTCCATCCATTAATTGGAACCACGCTCTACAGTATTCCAATTTCCAAAACTCTACAAAGCTTCGAGCGACCAATAACTTAGAATTATTTGTCGATTCTGTTTTCCTAGCACAAGTGACTCAAGCCGCTTCTTTTACTTCCACTCATATGATGGGCGCTAAAGGAGATGAAGGGGCAATAACAGGATTGCTAAGTTATCAAAATGCCAATAGTATTATTGACGATGAAATTGCTCAAAATCAAACTTCCAATTTTTGGTATGCTTCCTTGATGTATCGTTCTGCTCGCAAGGAAAATTTCAGTTGGGGTGCCGGCCTTAGTATGAACCAAACCACATTTGATAATTTATCAACCAGTTATTTGACGCCAAGTTTTTTGGTGGATAGGAGTTTTTTAAAAGAACGCTTGATCACCAATGCAAGATTGAGTGCCAATTATGTTTCTCAAGAAGCAGTCAATACTTTTCTGTTAAATTTTGGTTTAGGGGCCACCTTCGAACTGAATGAGGACAATGCAATCAGCCTTTCTTCCAATATCATTCAACAGTTTGGAGATAAAAATGTGCTCCAAGGATTTTTCGAATCCTACATCAATTTGACCTA
>CAYQRA010000926.1:0-2761 GCA_964419315.1 uncultured Saprospiraceae bacterium
TTTATCCTAGTTTTCGGTTTTATACCCCAGAGCATTTGTTCCTATGGCATCAGCAATATACGACTCGTGTTAGCTATGTGGTACTCCCTTTAATGCTCGGGCAATTGCTATTGGTTTTGCTCCAACTGTGGCAATCTATTTCTTGGTATACAGGGAGTAGTTTTATACTTATTCTTTTACTTTGGGCTTCTACCTTTTTGTGGTTTGTTCCCTTGCATGGTCAGATCTCCGCTGGTAATTTTCAGGAAAAAGATTTGCTGGCTTTGGTGCGTAGGAATTGGTGGCGGACCTTGGGCTGGTCTATTTTGATGTTGCTTTCTTTGCTAGAAGGGAATGGTTTTTTCTAGCGGATATACTGCAATATTTTGGTATTGGAAGCTTTTGTAATCCTTACTGCAATGATTCCTTGCTTTGGCACGCCAACTAGCAAGGATTAAATAAGTCAACTCTCTTTGACAAGATAGCCCTTATCTTTTCTCAAGAAACCGCTAAAAAACAATAATAGCAAACGAATTGTTATCCTTAAAGTCGGGCTAGAGGATTGGACCAAAAGATTTTATTTCCGAGAGCGGATAATCCCTCCTCAGACTCCCCTAAATAGCTATTTTTCTTGCGGTTCAAAAAATAAATTTTCTATTCCCACTCCTATTATTATCCCATGATTAGATAAAACTAAGACCACTACTGCATTTTGTAGTTTAGCTCAAATATTGATTCAAAGCAATTATGTTTGGGGTAAATGAGACGCGCTTAGAAAAGTATTGTTGTTCATTTTCAAATAATAACCTTCCATGGTATACTACAAAAACATTCCGAAAATATTGAACCATTTGTTTTCTAATGGATATGAATTCTCCATGAATGAGGAAGATATATTTGAAATTTTATTTGGAAAAGAAGGCGTTCAAAACCCAAGAGATGGAAGGATCGAATTGTATGAACTAAAGCGGTTATTTTCAAAATTCACTAAAGACCAAAAGTTAAAAAATGGCATCCTTCAATCCAAAACGGATTTAAAAAAATATTATAAGGCGGTAAAACAGAATGCCCAAAGTGTGGTTATGATCGTTTCGAAAAAATTGATTAGCGATGCTGGCAATGACTTCGTCCGGGTTGCATCTCAGCCGCTTAGAAACAGTGGTTTTTTTGGTAAACTCATTAAGATTTGTGACCAAACCAATTACCTTAATCAATCTTTTGTCAGATCCTACGGTACAGGTTTTTTCCTCAAAAAAAACATAATTGCTACCGCCGCACATCTAATTGTTGGGCCAGGAAAAGAGATGGAAGATTTTAGATTTGTTCAGGGAATAATTGGACAAGGCGAGTCTACTTTTAAGAATGGTATTTTAATTCCCAGAACACAGGTTTTCAAAATTGATGAAGATTATTCTCCAACAGCTAAATACCACTCCTATTCCAAAATCTTTGATTGGGCTTTAGTAAAGGTACGTCCCCTTAAAGAATCATCTGATCCAACTTTTCCAAAACATTTGGAAATCGAGAATAGAATTCCCAAACCTGTTAACAGCAAAAACAAAAGAGAGTTACTTTATTCAATCGGACATGGATTAGGGCTACCTATGAAAATTTCTTTTGATGGAGAGGTCATTAGGGTAAAAGATGAATTCAATAGTTTTGAATGTACTTTAACTCTTTTAGGCGGAAACTCTGGATCCCCTGTTTTCTATGCAGATTCACACGAACTCGCGGGCTTGTATATGGGAGGAATTAATAAATGGCAAAAGAACCTTTGCGATACTTGCAATCACCTAGATGTATGCCAGATATGTGTAGAAATAAATAATAAACCCATCTTATTTGAGGGACAAGAATGTCAGACTTTAAAATCATTAAAAAAAGCAATAAAACGAATATCATAAAACCAACCAAATCATGAAAACAATAAGCGAATACTCCCCTTATGTATATTTAAACAAAACTACTGAGGATACTTATTTCCTTGGCATCGCCATTCTGCACTACCAGGGACAATCCGTAGAACTTGTAGGAGAAGTTCCCTATTATGCGGATGGAACAACCATGCTACAATTCAAAGTAAAGGGTCATGCCTATCAAGGTAACAACCCTAATCTTATGATGTACCCCTACTATATTGTTCTTAACCCCTATGAAAAATATGGAAAAGACTTCGATCTACAATCTTTTCAAATTGAAGTGGAGGTAAAAAACAGAACGAGTAGACTTAATGGGAATGGTGGATCAAAAAGTAAGAAGATTAAAATTTTATATCAAGATGCAGATGAAGCTCCTTTCACTTTAGAAAATGATTTTGCACTCCATAGTCCCTATTTATATCTAAATAATCCGCTCAGAGAATTAGGAGGCAGTCCAGAAAAATTTAGACCCTATTGTCTGATTTTTGGAAAAGGTTATCAAGCGCTTTCAAAACCATTTCATCCTAATGGTGACGGGGTATATGAACAAACTATCGAATTGTTTGAAGATTCCAGCCAAGAGGAGGAGGTAATAATGATCGACCCTCAAAGTATTAATTCGAATGGCAGTATCTATGCTGACTATGATGAAATCACTGGATATTTCGAAACGGTAGTGTATCAAAATCGTTCTGCAAATAATGGAAGAAAAGGAAAACTAAGAAATGTAAGTGCCGATGGGGATTCTAATCCTTTTCAGATTTAGGGAACAATCAACGACAAAAAATATAAAGCTATTTAAACTAATAGCATGTTTAAATTTCTATCAACTGAAAACCAATACTTTACGAACCTGACTTCGA
>CAYQRA010000927.1:0-2760 GCA_964419315.1 uncultured Saprospiraceae bacterium
GTGCGCTTCTCGATTAGATCAAAAATCCATAGATCAAAACACTAACTAACTTATGTTACAGTGTATTTAAATTATCTGTAGATATAACGTTATCTGAATTCTACTTTTTGTCTTGATTTAAAAGTCCGACATTTTTTCTTCTAATTCAAAAACATTTTTTTGGAATAGTAAATTAGAATTGTGTTTTATAGTATTGAAAATCAATTAATTATATCTATTTTTGTAAATGATTAATTGAAAAAGGAATGAAAAAAAGTAACCTGATTGTCTATTTAAAACAGCTTTCTAAGCGCGATTGGCGGGAATTTAGAAAGTTTGTTCGATCTCCCTACTATAATCAGCGGGAAGATGTCCTGCTACTTTTTGATTATATCGACCGTGCTATGGGAGAGGTAAAGCCGCAAATGCTTACACGGGAACAGGTTTTTAAAGTGGTTTATCCTACCTTGGCTTTTGATGATAAAAAGCTCCGGCAGGTCAATTCTTGTTTGTTGCAAATACTCAAACGCTATTTGGCGCAAGCGGAATGGGAAGCAGATGGGGTAAGTGTAAAGCAATATCTTTGTGAGTCCTTGCGAAAGAAAGGATTGGAAGTTTTTTTCGAAAAAGAGCTGTCGAATGCGCGAAATCTTTTAAAGAAAGAACCCTTTCAAGATCGCCATTTTTATTTTCAAAAATACAAGATTGGCATCGAAGATGTCAACTTTACTTTGCCACAGCGAAAGAGTGAGGACACCAATTTCTATTCGATCGTTGGTCACTTGAATATTTTCTATATCTCCGAGATTCTTCGCCTTGCTTGCGCCATGCAATCGAATAAAACGATTTCCGGCCAAGAACAAGAATTAAAATTTTTACCCCAAATTTTAGCCTTTTTAGAAACAGGAGAATACCTCAAAGAACCGGTCGTCGGCTTGTATTATTTTAGCTATAAAGCACAAGAGGAATTGGGCAATGGAAATATCGTGGAATCGGAGAAGAATTTTCAAGCCCTTAAAAATGGCATCAACAAAAATTGGCAATCCTTGCCGCCCGCCGAAATTCGCGACCTCTATCTAGTGGCCATTAATTATTGTATCAAAAGATTGAATACCGGAGATCGTGAATTTATCCGAGAAGCTTTTGAGTTGTTTCGCTCCGCTTTAAAAAATGAAACACTTTTGGACAAAGGCGTCTTCTCTTCTTTTACCTACAAAAACATTACCCGCCTCGGAATGGCCCTTGCGGAAAACGATTGGGTTGAACAGTTTTTAGAAAATTACAAAAAGAATTTACACCCGCGCGAGCGAGAAAATACTTGGCGCTATAACCTGGCTTTTTTTTATTTCCAACAAGAAAAATATCGGTCGGCCATGCAATTATTGGTACAAGTAGATTTTAAAGATGTCCTCAATAATTTGGATGCCAGAAGGATGTTGCTGAAAAGTTATTTTGAGTTGGGAGAGTACGCTGCTTTGGATTCTTTGTTGGATAGTTTTACCCGGTATTTACAAAGGCAAAAGGAAATGGGCTACCATCGCGAAAATTATTTCAACCTCATTCGCTTTGTAAAAAGAATCATTCACCGGAGAGGCAAGGAAAAAGAAACCTTAGTTCACTTGCAAGAGGAAATCAAAACGGCGACTCACTTAGCGGAGCGAGAATGGTTATTGGAGAAAACGAAGGAATAGCTATTGAAAACAAATTTCCCATTCTCCTTTTCCTCTATTATCTTGTGCTGAAATTAAAAGGAATAGAACCAAAGAAATAAGTAAGTCTGCCCGATCTGCGGGAAATAAAAAACTATCTTTTACAAGATACAATTATCAAAAATAGCAAAAATGGATATCAAAGAAATCGTCAATTCTTATACCGAGAAAGATTCGGATAACCCAATTTATGCGGCTTTCAATCTTATTACTTTTGCCAAAGCGATTCCTTGGCACATCGGTAAGGCAGTGATTTTGGCTTTGCTCTTGTATTTTGTCCTCACTTTTGCGATGTATAAAATGGGTTTTAGTTTTGTCTTCTTATTCATCGGGTTTGTGTTGGGCTTGATCTGGGCGGTGATCGTGGGGGTGACTGCTGGAATAAAATTTATTACTTCTGGTTTGATTGGAAATTTTACAGATCTACTGACCGGAGTAGTCGAACCGGTAGATCAGATGTATGATAAATGGCAATCGACTTCTGGGGAAGACGTGAGTCGCGCTGCTTTTTTTCGAGATGTAACTAAGGAGGTGATTGTTCCTGAATTTACAAGTATGCTAACGTTTTTGCCTTTTAAAGGAAGCATCGAAAAGTTTATCCAGTTGTTTTTAGATCGGGTATTTGATGGCCTTGGAAAAGAAGGAACGGATGCGGCAACTTTGGATATTTCTCCGACTGCCAATACTTCGAAATCAGATAAAGCACCTACGAAAAGCTATGCGGCTACCGTGGTCGATTCTATCGACGAAGGAACGGGACATGTACAGTCTAAAATTTCTGCTCCTTTTTGGAAAGCGATAAAGTGGGGATTGATTTTATGGGGTGGAATGTTTTTGCTGCATTGGTTGATGGGCGGAATGGGCTAGGGGAATATTGAGCGCCCAATACTCAATTTTCAATGTCGAATGGAACTAAACAGTCGGTTTATGTTCTGAGGGAAAAAGAATTAGCTCGTTCCTCGTGAACCTCCTCTGTCGGTTTGGATTTTGGATATTCTTTAATGAGTATTGAATATTGAAGTTGTTTAAAAAAGCCCTCAATGATTTCTTGACAAGCCATTGAGTTGGGCAT
>CAYQRA010000928.1:0-2754 GCA_964419315.1 uncultured Saprospiraceae bacterium
CGCTATTACCTGCCGGTAATAAGCGGATCTAAGTGTAGGTCTCCCGACCGACACCCCTCCTTTGTTTAGTAGAATTTATAGAATACTTAGGATTTGAGGTCGGAGACCTCAACGTTGATCCGTCTACGACTTGTAAGTCGTAACGAACAGTCTGTTTTTCGTGGTTTTAGATTTGCGAGGTATCAATAGACTTTTAAGTCACAACGAACAGGCTCTGTAAGTTTATAGGTCGCATTTTTTTAGCGCTAGAGACTTAGGGGATAACAAGTACTCCGATACCAGCTACTCAAAAACGATATTTTTAAATACAATTCCCCTGATAATTCCTCGACATTTTGGGTAAGTTAATCACTAGATGCTATATTTGTAGCTTGTCTAACTTATTAGACTTTATTAAAAAGGTAAATAAAAAGGGGATTGATCACTCCTTAGAGCTCTCTAGCCGCTATTTACCTGTCAAAAACTTGTTAAACCAACGAAATAATGGTTTTTTGAAGCTCAATTTTCTGATATTATCAGTAAGATGCTTCCTTTTGTTAAGACAAGAACCAATGGTCTAGAACATCAAGCTTATATTAAGCGTTAATTATCTTTATAAAATTCTAAACTTTGGTGAAGTTTTTGGACTTTACCAAAGCATTAAAAAATTTCAGAGCATTAAATATTAAAATAATGAAAAATAATTTATTCTCCCTACTATTCCTTGGCATGCTCCTAGCCGCTGGACTCAGTTTTACAGCTTGTGGCGAAGGTGGTGTACTCTCTTCTGATCAACCTGGAACGACCATTGTCGGTGAAATTCCTGATGCCGCCAATTTGCAAGCCTTTTTTGATTTGGTTGGACTCAACAACCAAAATACTCCGCTTGGAAAAGTCGATATTGATGCCAATGGTCATTTCGAAATTCCTAATCCGGATGGAATTGAGGAAGGTATCTATAGAGTTCGCATTGGTGCAAAAAGAGTGCAATTGATTTTGGATGGTACCGAGAAAACAGTAATGATCAAAGGTAATCTAGCAGATATCCCAAGCGGTAATATTGAGATCACGGGTTCTGAAAATGCCAGCCTATTCCAAAGCATTGGAAAAGAAATGGGATCAAGACAGATGAACCAAACCCAACTCGTTACAAAACTGGAGGAGGTCAAAAATCCTTTGACTGCTGGCTTATTGGCCATGCAATACTTATCGGGTAGTAAAAAGTATGTCCCTGTATTAGATAAAATGGCCAAGCGCTTAAACGAAGAACGCGCTGGCTCCAAATATTCTTCTGACTATCAAATCTTTGTCAATTCTATGAAGCAGCAGATTGCGCAGAGAGAAGCATCGGAGTTGATCAAAGTAGGCCAACCAGCTCCAGACATTGAGTTGCCAAGCCCTAATGGAAAAATGTACAAATTATCAGACTTAAAAGGAAAAGTAGTTTTACTTGATTTTTGGGCAAGTTGGTGTGGCCCTTGTCGCAAAGCAAACCCACATGTAGTAGATACCTACCACAAATACAAAAACAAAGGGTTTACCGTCTATAGTGTTTCTTTGGATGGATTGGATTCTAGAATGACTAGAAATTTCAAAGACAAGAGCCAGTTGGATACCCAAATGGATCGTCAAAAAGATCGTTGGGTAAATGCCATCAAAAAGGATAAATTAGATTGGGATTATCACGTAAGTGATTTGAAAAAATGGGAATCGGCTCCTGCTGGGGTTTATGGGGTAAGAGGTATTCCTAAAACTTTCCTAATTGATCGCGATGGTAAAATTGCGGCAGTCAATCCAAGAAATAATTTAGAGCAAGCGCTCCTAGAGGTTTTATAAGTAAACTTCAGACTCAAAAAAATCCCGAATTTTGGATGACTCCAAAATTCGGGATTTTTTTTGAGCCTTTCCCTAGCCCATCATACGCAACAAAATCGCCAATAGAATCATCAACCGCGCCAAACTCACGCGATAAAAGCGACTTCGCTTATCATTTCGAAGATTCATCAAAAGCATAACTCCGGAGATCAAAAACAATAGGCAGGTTCCCCCCAATGCAATAGAATACAAGCGCATTCCACCAAGCCAAGAATAGGTTCGCAATAAAATACTCAAAATTCCTAGTCCAAAGCAGGCAGCAAAAGCGAGGGTAATTCCCAATTCAATCGAATGATAATCTTTGGGCTTGAAGAAAAACCAAGATAGCAATAAGTAATTGAGGCAAGCCATCACCGCACCAATTGAAAAGAACCACCACCAAGAGGTCGAATCAAAATATTTTAAAACAAAAGCGACTAGAAGAATCGACAAAGGAATCAGCTCCAAGAAAAAAGCCAATCGCTTGCGGACCTTTTTCTCCGCAGCAGTCTTTTGAGGGTCGATGACCTCTTCAAAATCAAGTGGCAAATGATCTTCCTCTGACATAATTGACTTTTATGGACTTGGACAAAATTAGGTTTAAGAAAATGACCGAGCCTGTCGGCAATGGCAGAACTATTTTTTAAACAGTACTTGGCTGCCGAAACAAAGCGCAAAAGATTCCAGTTGCTACCGCAGCATTTAAAGATTCGGCACCACTTTGTTGAGCCGAAGGAAGACTAATTTTATGATCGAGAAATGCTAGGTTTTCCGGTTTTATTCCCCTCCCCTCGTTTCCAACCACAATCAATCCAGCTTCCGGCAATGATTGTTTATAAACAGAGCTACCATCCAATACTGTTCCATATACGGGCCATGCTGGATTAGCTTTCGTCAATTCTTCCAAAGAAAGGATCGCCG
>CAYQRA010000929.1:0-2754 GCA_964419315.1 uncultured Saprospiraceae bacterium
ACTTCTTGTACCATAATAATGGTGATGGTAGCTTTACCAAAGTGACTAGTGGTATTATCGTCAATGAGGCGGGGCACTCGCATGGTTCTGCTTGGGCAGATTATGATAATGATGGGGACCTCGATATGTTTGTCAGTAATGACCAAGGACAAGACAACTTCCTTTATGCCAATAATGGCGATGGTACCTTTACCAAAACGATCAATGAAATCACTCAAGACAATGGTGATTCTTTTGGAGCAGGATGGGCTGATTTTGACAATGATGGAGATGTAGATTTGTTTATCGCCAATCACAATACCAATCAGAATTTCATTTATGAAAACTCGCGTGGAAAATGTCAAAACAAATCCTGTATCGTTTTGGTCGGAAGTAATACCAACCGCTCGGCAATTGGATCAAAGATTTATATGAAAGCCAATATCTATGGAGAAAGCATTTGGCAGATGAGAGAATTATCTGGACAGACCGGTGGTGGAACGGGTGGTCAGAATGAATTGAAAACCATTTTTGGACTTGGAAATGCCACTTCCATTGATTCGCTTATTGTAGAATGGGGATCAGGCTATCGACAAGTATTAACCAATCCAGCGATCAATGATTGTACGACCATCACCGAAGACAATGCGAGTGAGATTTGTGGCATTGCCTATTATGATGAGAATGCCAATTGTGTACAAGACAATGGCGAAAAAGGACTGAGCAATATCAAAATGGTGGTTCAACCGGGCGACCGTACCGTCATGACGGATGAAAATGGTAATTACAGTATTTTTGTAGAACCGGGTACTTATACCGTGAGTGAAGAAACCAGTGGTACCAATTGGACTCCTACTTGTACTTTAGAAAAAAGCGTTACTGTGGTTGGAATTGGTAATACCTATTGTGGCAACGACTTTTCTAATGGCGCCTTATGTGCTTTACCAGATCTAAAGGTAGAACTATCCGCTACGGCACACCGCGTAGGATTTGAGAATCTCATTGCTCTGACTTATAAAAACGAAGGAGGAGCCGATGCGACTAATGTTGCCCTAACTGTTGCTTTTGGAAATGACGTCCTTCCATTAGAAAGTTCGATCCCTTGGGATTTGGTAGTGGGTACTGATCGTCGTTGGAATTTAGGGACCGTACCGGTGGGTACCTCAAAGACCATTTACATCAAAGATTCTATTTCTGCGGATGCGATTATCGGAAATAATATTTCGATGACGGCGACGCTTTATGGTACAGAGCAAGATTGCGGAGGTTCAGACAATGTTTTTAATAGTATACAGGAGGCCGTTGGTGCGATTGATCCTAATGACATACTCGTAAGCCCAGAAGGGTTTATCGACGCTGGTCAGGAATTGGTTTATAAAATTCGTTTTCAGAATGTAGGGAACAGAGCGGTTTCAACCGTAAGAATCGAAGACGACTTACCAGAATATCTGGATATGAATTCTTTCCAACAAGGAACGGCCTCCCACCCCTTCCAACTCTCTGTACGAGGCAGAAAACTGATTTGGACTTTTGACAACATCAACATGCCCGACAGTACCACCAACGAACCGGAGAGCCACGGTTTTGTAATTTTCAAAATAAAAACCCAACCCAACCTCAATGATCAAATCAAAATTGAAAACCAAGCTGCTATCTATTTTGATGCGAATGCACCGATGATTACCAATACGGTAGTTAACATTATCGGCAGTCCAGCAAGCAGTCCAAATGAGGAGGGAACAATTCGTATTTCACCAAATCCAATGTCGAATGAAGGTGTAGTAGAAATCATTCCATTTGACCAGGCGAGTATGAACATTCAATCTGTCGCTGTTTATGACCTCTTCGGACGGGTGATTATAGAGCAGCAAGGGTTGGATCAAAAGTATTTCCGATTGCAGAAAGATGGAATCGCGGCAGGCACTTATTTGATCCGAGTGATTGGCGAGAATGGTGATCAATTTTTGGGTCGCGTGATCATGGTAGAAGGGCCAGAATAAGCCCCCATTATTTAAGGATTTAACTTTATTGTTTTAGGGTTTTAAATGTCCCGGCTTTGGCTGGGGCATTTTTTTTTGGGCTTGGTGAAGGCGATTAGATTTAAGTAGAGGTGTTGGGACACAAGCCTTAGAATATAGAGCTATCTGGAAGGTGAATATCCTCAACTTAGTGAAAAGATCAATTTCCATAAAATAAATGTAGGAGCTATCTGGAAGGTCTATCGATACCCCACAAATCCAAAACTATTAAAAAACATAATTTCATTATTTTTAATTCGTAGTTTTCAACAAAAAACAAGCTGTTCGTTACGACTTAAAAGTCGTAAACGGATCAAGGTTGAGGTCTCCGACCTCGAATCCTAAGTATGCTATAAATTCTACTAAGCGAGGAGTGGTGTCGGTCGGGAGACCTACACTTAGATCCGCGTATTACCGGCAGGTAATAGCGAACAATTGGGTTTAGATTTTAATTATGGTGTATTTTTTAGGAGGAAAACAATGTGGGATATCGACAGGGGTAAAATGAATATTGAATATCCAGTCATTGAATATCGAATATTCAATTGGACTAAACAATCGTAAATATATTTCTTGAGGACATTCACCTACCAGATAGCCCCTCACTTTGCTTAGAAATTTATTGCGGCGAAATTTTTGAAATGGATAAAGCGGAACGCTTAATCGGTAGGAAATAAAAAAAGCCCCCCTTTGCCGAAGCATCGAGAGGCCGTCCCAAAAACTGATTTTAAATTTCTTCAAAACAGTTTTTGATTAA
>CAYQRA010000930.1:0-2743 GCA_964419315.1 uncultured Saprospiraceae bacterium
CTTTGAAAAAGATCCGTTAAAAAAGGTTGGTGAAAGACCATCAATTTATTGGTTCCCGTTTGTTCCATGAGGTATTCGATTAGATCAAGCGCGGGAAGAGACTTTACCACAATTCTAAATGCGACTTTACTCGGTATCGACGCCTCTAAGGTTTTAATATTTTCATCCAAGCGATCTAAGTCCAACAAAAGGCATGGAATCGCTCTTTGCTGAGACTGCAAAAAATGTTGGAGGTTTTGGAAATAAGTATCTGGTAATTCCTCGGGCATATTTTTTTACTTCTTTGAACAATATTTCAACAGGGTCTATGCTAAATAATTTCGAACTCCTTAAGCACTAAACCCAAATAACTTTTCAAAATAAGGATTTAAAAATACGCCATCCGGATCTTGCAACGCGCGCTGTTCTGCAAAAGCAGAAAAAGCAGGATATAAATCAGCCACCTCCTCCCCTGTCAGGTTATTCATTTTTCCCCAATGCGGTCTACCTTCATAGGCTCGAAATAAATCTTCAAGGGCCTTAAAATAAGCTTGGTGATCCTTTTTATTGTACACATGACAAGCGATATAAGCAGCATCTCTTTGGTAGGCGGGACTCAATAAAATATCATCCCCTTTGACCACTCGATTTTCAATGGGAAAATGGATATTGTATTTTTTAGAGTTTACAATTTTCATCAATGCCTTCCAAACTTCCTCAAAGGCTTCTACCGGAATATTATATTCCATTTCTTTAAAGCGCACGAGCCGTTGGGTCGCATAAACTTTATGACTGTAGTGGACTTTTTTGACTTCCGTAATCGCTGCTGCCGATATTTTTGATACACTTTCATTTTGGGAGGGAAATAAATATGCCCATTCGCAGAGCAATTTAAAACCATAATTTTCTAAAACATATTCGCTCCAATAATTAAAAAAATTATCCTTATCCGGTTTTCCTAATTCAACAATATTGGAAGATTTGGTCCAAGCCAAATCGGTATAAGGCATCCAGTAAAATTCAAAATTTCGATTGTCGCGGTGTCGTTCTTTGATTTCAGGGAGGAGTGTTTTTATGCTTTCTTTTCGATTTTGAATCAAGAGTTTGTAGGCAGGGACACACTGCAAAGTCACTTCTGTGATCACCCCCAGCAAACCCAAAGAAACTTGGGCAGCTTTAAACAAGGATGGATTTTTTTGGGTGGAACAATCCACGATTTCTCCTTTCCCATTGATCCATCGAAGTGCAATCACTTGCGTACTGATGGTTCCAAAATTCTGTCCCGTCCCATGGGTTCCCGTACTGATCGTACCAGCGATGGATTGAACATCTACATCTCCTAAATTTTCCATCGCCATGCCCTCTTCAAATAGCAGTGCTCCTAGAAGACTCAACTTGGTTCCTGCTTTGACTGTAGCCGTATATTTTTCTCGGTCCACAGCAATTATACCTTGGTATTGATCTAGACTTAACAAAACATCATCCGTTGCACAAAGCGGAGTAAAAGAATGTCCGGTACCAATCATCCGGATTTTTTTGCGATCCTGCAGTGCTTGGTATACTACCTTTTGAATCGCTTCCTCGCTATTGGGATACGCTATTGAAGAAGGGTTCCATTTTACATTACCTGCCCAATTTTTCACGTGTTTAGTTTATTTTTAGGGTAAGCGTAGGCTAAAATTTAGTTCACTTTTCTAAGGTAGCTATTTTAGGAAACTTCGTTTAGTTTGCTTCAATTTTTTTAGGGGAATTTTTTTAAAATAAAAGCCGCTCCAAAAAAATTGAAGCGGCTTTATTAAGGATCGTAATTTTTTAAAAATTACTTGATTAGCATTTTTTGTCGAGCGATGGTTTGACCATTATTTTCGATGGTATAAAAATACATACCTCCATTTAATTCATTCGCATCAATCGTCAATTGTCCGCTACCCGGAGCCAAAGCAAAGCTATTCAAAGCTTTACCACTTACATCAAAGATCATCAATTGTGCATTTTCCATATCCGAAGGAATGACATAATCAATAGTCGTTTTTCCTTTAAAAGGATTAGGACGATTCTGTCGCAAACTCACTCCTTCAAGTGCACTAATTTCTCCTTCCATTTTAGAACGCTGTATCCCTTCTCCACCAAGCATGGCTTCAAGTCTATTTAAGCGATCTTCTAAAGACGCGATAACTCTTGTCTGTTGTTCGTTTACTTCCAACTGATCCAACAAAAGATCTTCTTGGTTTTCGATAATCACTTGCTGCTCCTTGATCGCTTCCGTCAATACCGGAATAATCTGGGTATACTGCATCATTTTAAATTCGGTCTCTTGAAGGTCATCAGTATCTGCATCCTGAACAGCTGAAGGCATTACGGCTTCTACATCTTGAGCAACAAAACCAAACTGCTTATCAGCAGGAAGATTTAATTGTGGAAAACCCTCTTTATGATATTCGTAAGTAACCCCATTCAATTGGCGAACGATCTCCAGTGCATTCGGAATCAATGAGATATTTTTTTTCAATCTTTTATCCGATGTTTGCCAAGTTCCACTAGAGGCAAATGCCGAACCGTATATAGTAAGTACCCGATTATTGCTAGGCGAATCATACCAGAAAGCAATTCGTTTTCCACAGCCCAAATTGGCACCATTGGATTGTCCGGTGCTCAGACCATTGATGAGAAATTCTAATCGCTTATTGACTCCCCAGAGAACTGTCGGAGTACGTATCACAGAATTTGCTTGTTTTCCGGGACGGGTAGCAATACCTACATTGAC
>CAYQRA010000931.1:0-2736 GCA_964419315.1 uncultured Saprospiraceae bacterium
ATTCGGTCATTTCAGCTATTTTTGGTCACCGTAGCTTTGGCTACGAAACAAAAAAGGAGCTTCGTCTTGATTGCCAAGCACTTATCAATAAGTTCATCACGACTTTTCAAACAACTTCATCATCAAAGGATTAGAAACTCAAAAAATCATTAAAACAAACAGACTTATGAAATCATTGATGTATTTACTTTTAGCATTACTCTCTCTTCCAAGCATAGCGATTGCTCAAGCCCCTACTCCAGCACCAAAGATTGGCAGCATCAAAGGAAAATTGGTCAATGTTCAACAAGCACCCATCTCTTATGCCACAATCAGTGTATTCAATCTTAAAAAAGAATTACTACTCGGAGCTATTAGTGATGAAAAAGGAGCCTTTCTATTGGAAGAATTGCCTTTGGAGACGATGAGTATGGAGATTCAATTTCTGGGCTTTAAAAGCATCCGCAAAGAAATCGTTCTGGATCGAAAAAATAAAAAAATAGATTTTGCAACTTTGGTCTTAGAAGAAGATCAACAGCAATTAGAGGAGGTGGTGGTCACTGCGGAAAAGTCGCAATTTCAGTTGAGTCTAGACAAGAAAGTCTTTTTAGTGGGGGAAGATGTATTGTCCCAAGGCGGATCGGCCATTGATATTTTGGATCAGGTGCCTTTGTTATCGGTAGATCCGAGTGGCGCGGTGTCTTTGCGCGGAAGTAGTCAGGTTTTGATTTTGATCAATGGTAAACGGTCGGGCTTGACTTTAAATAATGCCTTGGATCAAATCCCGGGTGATAATATCGAAAAGGTGGAAGTCATCACCAATCCTTCCGCGAGGTATGATGCCAGTGGTTCTGCAGGGATCATCAACATTGTTTTAAAAAGAGAAAGAGGTTTGGGATGGAATGGCCAAGTGCGAGCAGAAGTAGGCCAACCCGCCAATCATACCTTTATGCCGGGGATCAATTATAAAGGAAAAAAGATCAACCTCTTTTCCAATATGCGATGGCGGTACTCCGATTATAATGGGACTTACTCTACGACCCAAAGTACTTTCACAGATGGCCAAACCAATAAGCTCCAACAAAACGAAGAGGAAGATCGCCACGATGATGGACGCTCTGGATATTTCGGAGCCGACTTTTACCTCAATCCTAAAAACACCATTACAACTGCTTATTTTCGAGCCGATACCAAAGACAGTGATCAGACGATTTTGCTTTATGATTTAGAAAGCGCTGGAGCGGATAAAAATAGTATTTCGAGAAATGGTACTTCCGTCGAAAACAGGAGTTATAATCAATTGGAAAGCAATTATACCCATACCTTCGACAAGGAAGGAAAAGAGTTTTCAATTGATTTTCAGTATGACTTTTGGCGGAGTAATAAAGACTGGGATTTATTGACCGCAGGAGAAATGCTAGACCCAGAAATTGGATCGCAATTGAGGACCAATTCAAAGGCAAGTAGCCAAGATTTTGTGTTACAAAGTGATTTTGTAAGTCCCATAAAAGAAAAAGGAAAATTAGCAATGGGAATCAAAGGAGAAAACCGAATCGTCAATAATGATTATATCGCAGAAGTATTTGAACAAGAAACTTGGACGACTTTTAACAACATCAATAATGACATTAATTACTCCGAAAAAATTGCGGCGGCTTATCTAGAATACAGCAATGAATACCAACAAATTTCTTATGGAATTGGATTGAGGTCAGAGTATACTTTCGTAGATATTAAGGATGATGAAAAACAATTTACGGGTCAACAAGAATACCTCAATTTATTTCCATCGGCTCATCTTTCTTTTCAACTCCAAGAAGAAAACACTTTGCAATTGAGTTATTCTCGGCGCATCAATCGTCCTAGTCTATGGAGTTTATATCCTTTTTCGGAGATCGTCGATTTTAATTTACAACAAATTGGGAATCCCAATTTGATCCCGGCTTATTCTGATGGTTTGGAATTGAGTTTCCTAAGTGTGCAAAAAAAATGGACTCTCAATCCTTCTATCTTTTATACCCTTACGCAAAATCCCTTTCAAGATTTTTTATCGCAAAATGAACAAGGTACTTTTCTTTCTCAACCGATTAATTTGGATCAAAGTGAACGATTGGGTTTTGAGGTTTCCATGAAGTATCAACCGATTAGATCCATCCGTTTAAAT
This sequence comes from uncultured Saprospiraceae bacterium, assembly GCA_964419315.1. GTDB lineage: Bacteria > Bacteroidota > Bacteroidia > Chitinophagales > Saprospiraceae > CALLVY01. The sequence goes on from CAYQRA010000931.1 coordinate 2,144, forward strand.
GCAGAATTTGGTTATTACCACTTTAAAGAAAAAGGTAATTTCGCTGACCAAAATATGGATACGGAAGGGGATTCTTGGCGCTTTAGAGTCAATGGTGATTTCAGCTTGGTAAAGGATATCAAATTGCAAAGTAGATTGGATTTTCGAGGGCCCAATAATAGTGCTCAAACAAACGTCCTTCCTTCCTATGTTTTGACTTTCGGTGTGAGTAAAAACTTTTTGGAAGATCGTTTGACTATCAGTCTTCGTGCTTTCAATGTCCTAGATTCGAGAGAAATCCGTACGATTTCTGAGTCTCCGGACTTTAAAATCGAACAGCGTTCTAAGCGCTATGGCCCAAGATATGGGATCAGCTTTTTGTATAAAATCAATCAAACGGCGAGGGCGAGAATGCGTCGGGAAAATCGACAGAATAGGTAGGGGTTGGTATTATAATTAAGTATTAAGTGTTAAGTGTTAGGTGTTAGGTATTAGGTCTGCGGTTTACGTGGGTCGAAAATCGTGGGTCGAAAATCGTGGTCGAAAATCGTGGGTCGTGAATCGTGGGTCGAAAATCGCAGTTCGAAAATCGCAGTTCGAAAATCGTGGGTCGT
>CAYQRA010000932.1:0-2735 GCA_964419315.1 uncultured Saprospiraceae bacterium
GCGGGGTTCGTAAAGTATTGGTTTTCAAATGATAGAAATTTAAACATGCTCTAAGCTCGAATTTTACTTTCTCCTCTAAAATTTCTAATTTTCCAGCATTAATAAACAAAACCCATTATGGCAAGAAGAAAAAAAGTAAATCTATCCAAGATATCGACCCGACCTCCCAAAGGAGCCAACCGAAAGAAAATAGAAAAAGAAACCAAAGCCATCGTTAAAGAAATCGGCGAATTGCAAGAGATGCTTTATGCCAATCGTAAGCAAAGTATCCTCGTTGTTTTCCAAGGAATGGATTCTAGTGGCAAGGATGGATCAACGGCTAAAGTTTTTAAAGCTTGTAGTCCCTCTGGTGTTCATGCCTACGCTTTTAAAAAACCAACGGATGAGGAGTTTGCTCATGATTTCCTCTGGAGAGTGCACAAGCAAGCACCAGAAAAAGGAATGATTAAAATATTCAATCGATCTCATTATGAAGACATTCTGATTCAAAGAGTACATGGTTGGATTGATAAAGAAAGAGTCAATAAGCGCATTGACTCAATCAATGCTTTTGAGGAATTATTGGAATATGATAATGGAACAAAGATTCTTAAGTTTTATATGCACCTTTCTCAAGAACGACAAGCAGAAAAATTACAGGAAAGATTAGAGGAACCTGATAAATTGTGGAAACACAATGCCAATGATTGGGAAGAGGCCAAGCTTTGGGATAAGTACCGTACTTGCTACGAAGATGCGATCAATCGCTCTAGTATCCCTTGGCACATCATTCCGGTAGATAGTCGTTGGTATCGAAATTATGCGATTGCTAAGATCGTTCTTGAAACTTTAAAAGGGTTTGAATTGGAATGGCCACCTTTAAAAGAAGATTAAGGAGAAGGAACTTTGTTTTCGATTTATTCCTTAAGCTAAGTAATAAGTAAATAAATCAGTATTCAATCTTTTATGGATAAGGTAAGAATAGATAAATGGTTGTGGAGTGTCCGGATTTTTAAATCCAGAACCATCTCCACCGAAGCTTGTAAATCAAATAAGGTAAAGATCAACGAGGAAGGAATTAAACCTTCTACTTCTGTTGAAGTGGGGAATTTGGTAGAGGTCCGGAAGAATGGATTTATCTTCAACTATAAGGTACTTAAGTTGATCTCTAAAAGGGTTTCGGCCACCTTGGCCCAACCTTGTTATGAAGATCTAACTCCGGAGGAGGAATTGAACAAGTATAAGGATTGGTATGTAGGAAAAGCCCAGGCAGAGAGGCGAGAGAAAGGTGCTGGCCGACCTACGAAACGGGAACGGAGGGACATTGATCGATACAAGGAATGGGATTAGTATCTTAGATTGTACTAAGCCAAATTAAAAGATATTTGCCATAAGAGGTTGACCTAAAACTCCGCCTTGTATGACTTTAACCGATACCTTAAAAAGTATTTTACCGCTTCTCCTACTTTCAAAATTCTTATCCTATGCCTTTGCACTCCCCTAGTTTTACTGTTCTGTTTTTATTCCTAGCCTTCCTCGCTCCGCTCAGCGCGCAAGAGGCACTTAGCATTGACCGGATTTATAATTCCAAGGAATTTAAACAAGACTACGAGCAAAAAATACAATGGATTGAAAATGGAGCAGCTTATGTGACCATTGAAAAATCGAGCGGCCCAAATGCGAGTGATGAGCTGGTGCGGTATTCCTCTTTAGATCAAGAAAGGAGTCTTTTGATCGCAGCGAAAGAACTAGCTGTCAATGGTCGACCTATCGCCATAGAAAGTTTTAGTTTTTCACCAGATGGCTCTAAGGTTTTGATATTTAATAATTCAAGCAGAGTATGGCGTTCTTTTACCAAAGGCGATTACTGGGTGTATGACTTGAAAAGTCGAAAGTTGAAATCCTTGGGAAAGGGCTTTCCTTCTTCTTCTCTGATGTTTGCCAAATTTTCTGCAGATAATCGCTATGTCGCCTATGTCCAAGCTTTCAATATTTATCGAGAAGATTTTGCGAGTGGAGCTGTCGAGCAACTGACTTTTGACGGTGGAGCAGGAATTATCAACGGAACATTTGATTGGGCCTACGAGGAAGAATTTGGCAAAAGAGATGGATTCGCTTGGAGCCCCGACGCCAATAAAATAGTTTTCTGGCAAATTGATGCTTCGAAAATTGGAACTCATTTTATGATGAATAATCTAGATTCCGTTTATTCTCAACCAGTTCCCCTACAATATCCAAAAGTTGGAGCGGATCCCTCCGGAGCAAAAATTGGATTAATTGATCTGAGCACAAAAAAAATCAATTGGATTCCTATAGTGGGTGATCCCATCCAAAATTATCTCCCCGGTGTACAATGGGTCAACGACGATCTACTTTTGATCCAACAATTGAATCGTAAGCAAAATCAACTCTTCGTTTGGGCTTTCCAGCCATCAACCCAAAATTTACGTAAAGTTTACACCGAAAAAGAAGAGACTTGGATAGAACTCTCCTACCCTGATGTTTCTGCCAGCGGATGGAATAATAATGACCTCCGGCTAACGCAAGAAAAAAGTTCCTTTTTAAGAATGGCAGAAACCAAGGACTGGCGTCGCGTATTTCAAATCAATATTAGCGATGGAAAAAAGACCCTCCTCACTCCTGGCGATTATGATGTGGCTTCCTTATCTAAAGCCATAAACAATCATCTTTGAATCGTCGATACGTACTGCCTGAAGGTTTTGATTTAACAAAACATTAAGACGCAAACTGTCTTC
>CAYQRA010000933.1:0-2733 GCA_964419315.1 uncultured Saprospiraceae bacterium
GCTTTCGATCCAATCAAAATTTTTCCCACCCCTTATTCTCTTTCTTCTGGCGCCGTACTAAATATCGAGGCATTACCAGCAGCTTCTACCGTTTCTATTTTTGACATCACTGGTCGTTTGCTAAAAACGTATACTGGGGAAACTCAGCTGCAATTGGATTTGGGGAATGACTTGGATCAACCTAGTTCTGGGACTTATATTATTCAAGTAAAGACAAAAGACTTGGGCAATAAAGCGTATAAACTTTTGATCCTAGAATAAACTTAATCTGAGGTGCAGTTTTTCAGCTGCACCTCAAATTCAGTAAAACCAAATCAATCCTATAGGTGACCGAAAAAATATTTCTCAGTAAAAAACACAAAGCTATGTTCTACAAAAAACACCTTTCTATTTATCTATTTATTTTCGCCTTTTCCTATTTTTCCTTTGCCCATATTCCTCCCAAAAAAGGAAATACGACCGCCACTAATTCGGGACAAACAGCAAGCTATCGTTCCGAATGCAATACCTCCACTGCACAAATGGATTTAAAAATTAATAATGTACGTGCTCGACTAAAAACAGCTGGTGATTTTTGGTGGGACAACTCCGATGCTGGATACATTGTCCCTAAAGTAGAACTCGGTGAAGAGGCCGTTGCCTCTATTTTTGCAGGAGGCTTATGGTTCGGTGGCCTCGACCAAGGCGGCAATCTAAAAACAGCCTGCCAAACGTATGGAAGTGCTACTGGTGATACGGATTTTTGGCCTGGACCACTAGCATTTAATAGCGACTTAGATCCCGACTTGTGCACCAATTGGGATCGTTTTTTTTCCGTCACCAAAACGAGTATAGATTTATTCAGAGCCAATTGGGCGAAAGCGCTTTCTGAAGGAAGAACAGAATTAGAAATCAATGAAATCCCACTGGACGTAGCAGGCTGGCCAGCTAACGGCAATCCCTTTTTCGAAGACATTCATGGCTTTCCTTTAAAACCTGACAACTCTAATTTCAACAACGCATTTGCAGAATTCTGGGATGAAGGAGGAATCCCCGGAGTATACGAACCTCAATTCGGTGATTACCCAATATTGCATTTATGGGGATGTGACGAAGGGAAGATAGTCCCCGACCAAATGGTTTTTTCGATTATCAATGATGGTAGTGGAGACCACACCAGCTCAAAGGGTGATGCCATTTTGATGGAAGTGCAGAGCACAGCATTTGCCTTCAAAACAACAGATGAAATTAACGATATGACTTTCTATAAATATCTGATGATCAACAAGGCTATTGAAGAGATTGATTCGACTTATATCGGCATCTGGATGGATCCTGATTTGGGTTGTTACACAGATGATTATATTGGTTGTGATGTTGAGAGAAGTTTAGCTTATGCCTATAATTCCGATGCATTGGATGGCAATAATGATTGTGAAGATTGTCCGGTGGCTACTTATTGTACAGATATACCAGTGGTCGGAATCGATTTTTTTAGAGGGCCGCTAAATGAAAATGGAGAAGAATTGGGGATGTCTTCTTTTACTTATTATGACAATCCTAGCTTCCAACCTAATAATGCCTTGGTTGATCCTCAAGAGCCCGTTGAATATTACCGATACCTGACGGGCAGCTGGCGGGATGGCACTCCTATGTCTTATGGTGGAAGTGGTTACTCTCCTTCCAGTCCTCTTCCTCACTATTATGCTTTTACGGACCCTCCGAATGATCCTATGGGTTGGAGCATGTGTTCCGCAAATATCTCTCCTGGAGATTTCCGCACCGTACAAGCAGCAGGTCCATTCAATTTGTTACCAGGGGCCATCAATGAAATGATCACTGGCGTAGTATGGGTTCCAAGCATTGTTTATCCTTGTCCGGACCTAAGTCGTTTTTTTGCCGCAGATGATAAAGCACAATTTTTATTTGACAATTGTTTTGAAAATTTTGTGAGTGATGTTTTTAATCCGGTTGCTTTCGATCCAATCAAAATTTTTCCCAACCCTTATTCACTTTCTTCTGGTGCCGTATTAAATATCGAGGCATTACCTGCAGCTTCTACGGTTTCTATTTTTGACATCACAGGCCGTTTGCTAAAAACGTATACTGGAGAAACTCATCTGCAATTGGATTTGGGGAATGACTTGGATCAAGCAAGTCCGGGCACTTATGTCGTGCAGGTGAAAACAGAGGAGTTTGGCAGCAAGGCGTTTAAGCTTTTGCTACTTGAATAATAGCTCTTCTCTTCGTAGCAATACAAAAACACGAAGTACTCATTTTTAGAGAGTTAGCATAGCTTAAGTAAACAAAAAAACTATTTGAAGCAAACGCAGCAAAAAACCGTTTCAATTACTAAGGACATACAGCAATATTTTAATATCTTGTTAGGGATATAAACTTAAACTTAAAACAAAGCCTCCTTCTTATGAGATTTATTATTTTTTGTATAACCTTTTTATTTTTAACCCAGACCACTTTTGCTCATATATCTCCCAGAAATGGGAACCAAGTCGCAATAAGCGAAAATCAACAAGCCAACTTTCGTTCAGATTGCGCTTCCTCCGTTTCTCAAATAGATTTGAACATCAATAATGTCCGTGCCCGCTTGAAAACCGGTGGGGATTTTTGGTGGAATTCTAGTGATGCTGGATATATCGTTCCGGTACCAGAGGCAGGAGAAGCAGAAGTAGCCGCGATCTTTGCCGGCGCCCTTTGGATGGGAGGCCTTGACCCCGGTGCCAACCTGAAAATGGC
>CAYQRA010000934.1:0-2728 GCA_964419315.1 uncultured Saprospiraceae bacterium
AGCGAGCTTCCGTACAACTTTGGCATCCGCTTCATGCTTCTGCGCAGGAGGTATTGGAATGGCGAACTTGGCTGGAGGATCACCAAATTCGACAACCTTTTAAGCAAGCATATCGGGAGATTTATCTATTGACGGATGCAGAACGCGATACAGGGAACTATTCGAATCGATTTGCAGCCCATATTCTGCGCCAGCATCAATTTGCAGCGCTCTGCAAAATTCGTAACTGGCAATATAAACTGAAAGGCCAATGGGCCAATGATAGTATTCCGACCATTTCGATTCCTGTGTGGAATATGACCGCTGAGTTTTGGGTAGAAATTGACTGGGAAGGAGAAGCCACCGAAAGCGGTGCTTTTCAGTTGATCTTTACAGATCAAGTGCGATTTTATGTAGAGGATGAACAAGTGGAAATGGAGGAGGTGCCAGCGATGGTTTTTTCTGAGATTATGCGCGATGTGGACCTTTTTGTGGGGGTTACTAGTATTGGAAATGATCCCGGTTGGCAGGATAATAACACCGAACACAATGACTATTGGCGGAATTACTCGTTTAGTGAATTATCGGCTTCTGCCAAAGTAAGAAAAACAGCGCTCGAAAAGCTGATTCCCCGTCTTAAGATAGCCTCTAAATGTCATTTTGAAGAGCGTTTTTTGGTGGTTAAGGGAAGTAGGCGAACGTATAAAATTCATCTTGGAAGTGGTAATATTTTGATGGAACCCAACGACCAGTATCTATGTATTGTTCCCAATCGTAAAGCAAACAAACTGGATAAGCTCTTTCTCCCCTTCGAAGGAGATCAACTCCTTTCTATCATCGTCAGTAAAGCACTATTATTAGCTGATGATCACCAAATTAAAGATTCTGTTATTCTGGATCAGCTTCTGGATTAATTTTTGAATTATCAATGTTATCCTCCATTTATACGTCTTTCCACCCAGATCTCTCTCTTATTTTTTATGTTGAATAAACTTAATCTATTTATGAGATTCTATAAATCCATACTTATTTTATTCTTGTATAGCACTGTTTCTTTACCAGTGAAATCAAATACAGTAGATAGTCTACTGCAAATCTTGCCAACTTTATCAGAAGATTCCATTAAGGCAATTGTGTTTGTCGAGATATCAAGAGAGATGATGAATGAAGATATGGGGCTTATGTATTTTTATGGTGAAAAAGCAAAAGAACTTTCCGAAAAAATTAATTACCCAATAGGAATTGTAAAGGGGATGAATTCTATGGGCATCAGTTTACAGATGCAAGGCAAAACGGATGCTTCTTTAGAAATTTTTGTAGCAGCAAGTAAGGTAGCTAAAGATTTGGGTCTTTGGAAGCTTGAAAGTACAATGATGAATAATATTGGGGTGAATTATTATTCCAGAGGGGATTATACCCAAGCATATATTTATCATCAAAATGCTTGTAAGGTGGCTAGGTCTAAGAAGGATACCCTTGGAATCGCTATAAATCTTTGTAGCATGGGAGAAGATTTGGCTGCCGATAATCAACATCGTCGAGCAATAGAATTACTGATCGAATCTAAAAAATTGTCAGAGCATGTAAATCATTCTTATTTGATAAATATGAACATGGTTTTGATTACCAATAGCTACCTTGAATTAAAAGATTATGACAAAGCGAATCAATGGCTCCAAGCAGGATTAGATAAAGTAGTAGGAAATAAAGCTTCGAGGGATCATTATGTTTTGTGTTTATTTTATAATTTAAAAGCAAGACTTTTATACCTACAAGGCAAAAAAGAAAAGGCATTAAGGGTTGCTAAAAAGGCAGAAGAAATTGCCAGAGAAAAAGGGTTTTTAGATATTTTAAGTAAAAATTTAATTATCTCAGCTAATATTCATGCAAATGAAAAGAACTTTCCTTCCGTTATTTCGGCTGCTACCGAGGCACTTGAATTGTCGATAAAGAGTGGAGCCCTTGATGAACAAAAGAAGAACTATCTACTTTTGACAAGGGCATACGTTGCCACTGAAGATTTTGAAGCAGCTTATTTGAACAAGAAACAATATCATAATATTAGTGATAGTTTATCAAGATTAACCCTTGAGAGAAATATTCGAGATCTAGATTACCAGCATCAGATTTCCCAAAAGGAGGCAGAAAATCAAGTGCTTAAAGCAGAACAGGCTCAAAGCCAGGCGATGTTGCGGGAGCGTACTTTTGGGGGTATTGCCATGTTTTCCTTATTTGGTTTAATGACTTTATTTACCTGTACGCTCTACCGAGGGAAGCGCAGAAGAGAAAAGAATAACCGGATTTTGGAAGAAAGAGTGAAGTCAAGAACTATGGAACTGGAGGAGGTTAATGAACGCTTAAAGATTAGTAATCAAGAGCTAGAACGATTCGCATATATCACCTCTCATGATCTAAAAGAGCCGCTACGTAATATTAACGGATTTGTAAAATTATTACAGCGGGAACAGAGCCAATCCAATATATCTATATCTGAAAAAGAGGAATATTTTGGGTTTATCTTGCAAAACGTAAGACAGATGCAACAGTTGATAAATGATGTGCTTTCCTTCTCAAAAATATCTTCTCAAAATATTGAAATATCTCCCGTCCTGGTCTCTGAGCTAGTAGAAGAAGCTAAAATTGGGTTGGGCGAGTTGATCAAAGAGAAAAAAGGAATCGTAGAAATAAATGAGATTCCGATTATTTATACCAATACCGCACAACTCCGTATTCTACTGAAAAATCTAAT
>CAYQRA010000935.1:0-2709 GCA_964419315.1 uncultured Saprospiraceae bacterium
GAGGTCTGCTTTCCGCAGGCAGGTTCCTAAACGAAGAGGACTAAATTCCCTTTTTGAACTTCCTTTGTCGGATCGTAAAAGTAGGTTAATTTTTGAATTTCTGTAGGAATTCTTGTTCCAAATCATCCGGTAAGCCAACCTTAGCCGGACTCCAATCTTCTTTTTCAAAATGAGTGATCAATGCTTTAATAGAATCCTTAAAGGAAGTAAATTCTATTCCACTAGCCGCTTTTATTTTATCACTATTGACCTCCCAATTGCGAATAAAAGCTAAAGGTAATCCTCTTTTTTCGGCTCTTAATTTTTCATAATCCAAAGGGTAAAACTGACATGGGCTTTTCAATAATTCTTTCATCCAAGTGAAGATGGTACTAAAACGGAGCGGAGCATGGGTTCCACAATTATAAGCACCATTTGCTAATTGACCACTTAGGGCATGAAGTAAGATTTGTACCAAATCTTCCGCATAGGTGAGCGTCAGCGTATCTTGTCCTTGATTGGGAATGATCACCTCCTGCCCCATTTTCACTTTTCTCAACCAATAATAAAAGCGGTCCGTAGGATCGTATTTCCCATAAATGATAGAGGGTCTGAGAATGATGCTGTTTAACCAATCGTTTTTTTCTAAGACCGTTTCGCAGGCTATTTTTTTCTTCCCATAAGTCCGCATGCTTTTGTCCAAAGCTTCTTCTGGACTGCAAACTACTTTTGGATAATCTTCCGCGATGCTCGTCCCTGCCTGATATTGATCCAAGTCATAAACTGAGATGGTGGAGATGTAAATGTATTTTTTGACAGATGCTTGGAGTTGATCAATCGTTCTTTGTAGAGAATGTGGAAAATAGGAGGAGAAATCGACGACGTAATCCCATTCCTGAGCGCTAATTTTTTTGATGTCTTCGCTTTCTCGATCGCCAATAATCCGTGGGACTTCTGGAAATAAAGTTGGATTGGTTTTGCCTCTATTGAAGAGGTACACTTCTTTGGTCTGGTCTCGTCGTAATAGCTCCACTAAGAGTCGACCGACAAATTCTGTACCGCCTAGGATTAGTATTTTCTCTTTCATCTGTTTGAAATTAAAATTACAATTTAGGGAAATAAATAGGAAGATGGTGTTAAAGAATTGATTATCCGAAAGGAGCAGAAAAAAAGCTGTCCTTTTTAAGTTAGAATTTAATTTATTTTGTAATTTGTTATTGGAAGTCGGTTTCCTGCAGATCGCACGGATTTCGCAGGTTCTTTTTACGCCCGAACCTAAACTTCTGAGGAATCAGCGAAACTGAGTTTGGGAAGGCATCTACCGTACTTACTACGAGATTTCCAAAGTAAAGCTGAGGGTAACAAAACTCGTTTTCCACCTCTACTATTATTAATCAACCTAAATACACCCCAAAATGACCTCGCCAATAAATACCCCCGTAGACACCATAGCGGATCGGATCAAGCTTCCCCTATCCTTTGATGTCGCTCAAATGCATATGGAACTCCAATCCCTCGAATTAAAAGATTTTATCTATTATAAAGCCCTCCCCTTGCGAGCCCCCGCGCATATGGTGGACCCCACCATCCCTTTCCCGCCTCCTGCTGATGATTTTGCCGATGGCTCTTGGACGGAATGGCTGGATACCGCCGAACTAAAAGCTTCGCCCTACTTCCAAAGCGTCGTCGATACTTTTCGTCAGCATACCCAAGTAACGTTAGTTCGCTTGTTGCGCCTAGCGCCCGGCGCTGTAGTCAAGGAACATACCGACCCCACCTTGGGTTTGCAAATTCACAAGTCGGTCATCCGTTTGACCATTCCGATTATCTCCGAGCCCAATGTAGAATTTTTCTTAAATGGGACCACCGTACCGATGCATCCCGGAGAGTGTTGGTACTTACGACTTACCGATCCGCATAAGGTAATTAATCCAGGACCTAGGGAGCGAATCAATTTGACGATTGATATGATTCCGAATGAATGGGTAAAGGGGCTGATTTTGCATCAGGAGCAAGGGGGAGTGTCTTGAGAAGTCATCTGCGGTGCAGCTAGGAGTTGCACCACAAAAAATACGATTTACTCCTCAAGAAGCGATCTTACATAATCTAAATTTCCTTTTACAATTTTGGTGTTGGGATGATCGGTTCCGAGGGAATCACTAAAAGCTAGGTAGGCTTTTTCTAGCAACACTAGCGTCCCTGCAAAATCTCCTAGGTCATTTAAGACCATTGCTAAATTGGAATAGCTAACGGCGGTGGTGGGATGTGCTTCGCCGAAGTTCTTTTCGTTGGACTTGGTGGCTTTTTCTAATAATTCTTTGGCGCCTTCATAATCGCCGAGGTCTTTGAGAACAGTGGCTAGATTGGAATAACTCAAGGCAGTATTAGAATGATCGAGACCAAAATTTTGTTGGTCTGAGTTTAACGTTTTTTCTAATAATTCCTTAGCACCTTGGTAATCGCCGAGGTCTTGTAAGACAAGCGCTAGATTGGAATAGCGAATCGCGGTGGTCGGGTGCGACTCTCCAAAATTTCGTTCATCCGATTGCATGGCCTTTTCTAATAAGGCTTTGGCGCCTTCATAATCACCCAAATCTTGGAGGACCGTGGCAAGGTTGGAATTGCGAACTGCTGTAGTGGGATGGTCTTCGCCTAAATTCTTTTCGGTGGCCGTTAAAGCTTTTTCTAGTAAACCTTTGGCGCCTTCATAATCACCCAAATCTTGGAGGA
>CAYQRA010000936.1:0-2707 GCA_964419315.1 uncultured Saprospiraceae bacterium
TGGTTTTTGGTGGAAATATTATTCGCTGGTTGCAAAGGCAACAAATAGGCGAAACTGTAAGAGACCTCGGACTCGAAGGCCAATTGGCCAAACAGGGAACACCGACGATGGGCGGAGTCATCATCATCATGGCGATTATCATTCCTTGTTTATTGGTTGCCAAATTGCACAACATCTACATTATCCTGATGTTATTGGCCACCGTCTGGATGGGGATCATTGGCTTTATCGATGATTACATCAAGGTGTTTAAAAAAGACAAGGAAGGGCTCAGCGGAAAATTTAAAATATTGGGGCAAGTAGTGCTCGGAATCATTATAGGATGTACCATGTTGTTTAATGATGATGTGGTGGTACAAATGGATCATGGAGTAGCACTCAAAAATGGTTATGAAGTGATTAGCGTTTATGAATCACAAGAGGAAGCAGGTAAGATCGCTCGGGTAAAGACCACCTTAACGAATGTTCCTTTCTTTAAAAATCGTGAATTCGATTATAGCAAGGTACTCGGTTTTTTGGGTGATAATTCTGGAAGTTTTGTCTGGATTATTTTTGTGCCCTTTGTGATCTTTGTCGTCTCGGCAGTTTCTAATGCTGCCAATTTGACCGATGGTTTGGATGGATTGGCAACGGGCGTCTGTGCGATTATCGGAGCAGTATTGGGGATATTGGCTTATGTGTCTGGAAATATTATTGCAGCCGATTATCTTCATATTCTTTACCTGCCGGGGACCGGGGAACTCGTTGTTTTTATAGCTTGTTTTCTTGGAGCCTGTATTGGTTTTTTATGGTATAATTCCTTTCCCGCTCAGATTTTTATGGGCGATACAGGGAGCCTTACATTAGGAGGTATTATTGCGGCCATTGCCATTTTGATTAGAAAAGAACTGTTGATACCGGTACTCTGTGGAGTGCTCCTGATGGAGACGCTTTCGGTTATGATTCAGGTATCTTATTTTAAATATACCAAGCGTAAATATGGAGAAGGACAACGCGTATTTTTAATGTCCCCATTGCATCACCATTATCAAAAACAAGGAATGCCAGAAGCAAAAATTGTAACTCGTTTTTGGATCGTTACGATTTTGCTGGCGGTGTTGACTTTGATAACTCTTAAAGTTAGATAAAAGGTGAAATCTAAATACTCAAATAGAGTTTGGCTAAAGATTAGGCCAATGCACTGGTGAAAACCAGAACGTTTTATAATCTGAATCTGAAGAATGATGAACATTGTAATACTAGGTGCTGGCGAAAGCGGAACCGGAGCAGCCATTTTGGCGAAGCAACTGGGGTATCAGGTTTTTGTGTCCGACAAAGGTAGCATCAACGAAAAGTATCGCAATGAATTAAAAGCATACACTATTCCTTTCGAGGAAAATAAACATACACTAGAGCGCATTTTTGAGGCAGACGAAGTCATTAAAAGTCCGGGAATTCCCGATCAGATCAAACTGATTCAGGATTTATTAAAAGCGGACATACCCGTGATTTCTGAAATCGAATTTGCAGCCAAACAGACTAATGCTACCGTGATTGGAATCACTGGCAGTAATGGGAAAACGACCACTACAAACCTCACTTACCACCTGCTTCAAACGGCAGGGTTCTCGGTAGGTATTGGAGGTAATGTCGGCTATAGTTTTGCCAAACTGATCGCTGAAAATCCAACAGACTATTATGTACTAGAACTGAGTAGCTTTCAATTGGACGGAATAAAAGCATTCCAACCTAATATTGCCATTTTACTCAATATCACTCCAGATCACTTGGATCGATACGATTATAAAATGGACAATTATATCCGATCAAAATTTCGGATTATTGAAAATCAAAATGCAGCCGATCTTTTTATCTATAATGCAGAAGATGAAAACATACGTTCCTATTTGGAGCAACAGAATCTTCCGCAAAAAAGTCGACCCGTAGGAGGAATGTACTACCAAAATCCTTGGTTGACGATAGACGAAAAAAATCGATTTGATATGAGCCAGTGCAGCCTAAAGGGGCCGCACAACCGCTTCAATGCTTACTGTGCGATTCAAGCAGCTTTAGCCATCGGTGCTTCTTCGGAAGACATTCAAAAAGGGTTAAACACTTTTGAAAATTCACCACATCGACTAGAGACAGTGGCGACACAGGAAGGCATCGAATACATCAATGACAGTAAGGCCACTAATGTAGATGCCGTTTTTTATGCCTTGGCTTCTATGGAAAAACCAGTGGTCTGGATTGTAGGCGGTACCGACAAGGGCAATGATTATTCTCCACTTGACTCATTGGTCAAAGAAAAAGTGAAAAGTATCATTTGCCTCGGACTTGACAATCGGAAATTAATAGAGGTTTATTCCAGTTTGGATATTCCAATCGTAGAAACCCAAAGTGCAAGCGAAGCGGTACAATGTGCCAGAGCAAATGCGGAAGCAGGAGATGTTGTTTTATTGTCTCCCGCTTGTGCAAGCTTTGATCTGTTTCAAAACTATATAGATCGTGGCGATCAATTTAAAAAAGCAGTTTTAGATCTTTAAAATATAATTACAGAGTCTTCCTTTTTTAAAAAACAGATCGCTATTAATCAGAAAGGAAGTAAAAATTAGACGGAGGAAAATTTTTGATTTCTTTGTGGTTAATCCTAAAGCGATCTTTTAAAAAAGTATAAACCTGTCATTAAAAAATATATAAACCCCATTTTTTAAAAACAGATCGCTGT
>CAYQRA010000937.1:0-2699 GCA_964419315.1 uncultured Saprospiraceae bacterium
ATCCATCACAATCTGGGCAAAAGGCATCTGGTAAAACATCTGCCACTACACCATGTGCCCCTACTCTCCCCAAGTTATTATTACCTACCCAGGCATAAGGAGAAGCCAATGAATTTTGAGCACCTCCATCTACTAGAAAATCGCCATTGACGGCATCAAAAATTTCGTTTCCAACGATTACTTCTGGGCGACCATCGCCATTAATATCTGCTAAATGTAAACTTAGAATATCATATCTTGGGCCAGACACCACATCAAAATTATCATAAGGTCCGATGGCTTCTGCGGAAGTAAATATTTCACTAAAACCTGATCCATTAAACTCATAGCGCACCAGACGATGTCGTTTGGAAACAGGATTAGCAAATTCATCTCCGGTAACTATAAAAATATCTACCGCACCATTTCGATCTACATCCCCAATCGCTATTTGGCCACTGGTTCCTGCTCCAGTTTCATAGGTCGGAACCTGATATTTTAATAAGCCGGTCTGACCATCTACAACAATAATCGCATTGATGTCTCGACTCAATCCTACGACATCAGGTATACAATCGCCATCCACATCCCCTACCAAAGGAGTGGTGGTAGAATTAGCATCTGGAAAATTATACGCCCATACCGTTTGTATTTCCCACTTCGAACTCAGGGGCGGCACCGCCTGGCAATCGGGGCAATCCAATAAGATATTATTATCACAATCATAGACTAGACATTCACAATCCGAATCGTATTCATCTACCAAACCATCGCCATCATCGTCAATATCATTATTACAAATTTCTTTACAAGGAGCGGTACAATACACTTCGGTTTGTAAATCCACATCTTCTATCGGAGCACTACTCGCAGCAAAATTAAAAGTAGTATTTCTTGGACTAAGCGGATGAGAAGCATCATAAGGATTGCTAATGACACTTTGAGCGACCTCCAAATCTCGGATATAAGAACAAGGCTCTGTGGTATTTCCATCCAGTGTCAATTTGGCTAATAAAGCATCGGTATTGGTACTCCCGCCAGATTCTCCGACATTACCAGAAAGGAAAATAAATCCTCCTTGAAAGGTAATATCAAATCCAGAATCTTCTTGTCCTACATCAAAGGCTTTGCTCCACAAAACATTTCCCAGCTTATCGACTTTCATCAATAAAACATCTCGATTGCTCGACCCATTATTGACAAAGCTCCCGCAAATTAAAAACCCATCTGGTACGGAGAACAACTTGTACAAACGTTCGGTATTCCCAGATGGGACGCTGATATTTTTTGCCCATTCTATAGCTCCATTTAATTCGGTAGAAAAAATAACCATCTCCACATCCGAAGTACTTATCCCATTTCGATCTCCTATCCCAATCGTGATCAAACGATCGTTTTCCACCAAAATATCTGTAGAGTACATCCGCGCATCCTTACTGACATTTTCGATGTAGAGTCGACTCCAAATTTCGCTACCGTCTAAGTCTAGCGCGGAGATCCCAAACCTCATTCTATTCGTTCCACCTCCTG
This sequence comes from uncultured Saprospiraceae bacterium, assembly GCA_964419315.1. GTDB lineage: Bacteria > Bacteroidota > Bacteroidia > Chitinophagales > Saprospiraceae > CALLVY01. The sequence goes on from CAYQRA010000937.1 coordinate 1,510, forward strand.
AAAAATTATAGCGGCCAGTTACATAATAGCGATTATTGGAAAAAGCGATGGCTGAAAAAGTTTCACAACTTCCCAGGTGATGTTCGGCCAATTGAAGTCTATTGCCATTACTTTGATCTACTTCCATCCAGAGTCCATTACATCCGTCAGTATTATTATTGAGCAATTGCCCTACGATGGCATAATTTCCAGTACCAATTTCTATAACCTTCGTCAAAGAAGAAAGGTCGGGGATACTAAAAGTCCGATTCCAAATCAAGTTGTCATTTTTCCAATCATACTTAAAGGCAAAACAAGTACGACCCGCAGGAACCGTTCCCGCTATCCCAACGCCCACAATAAAGCCCTGGCTATCTAAAATCATCTCATAGATTCGATCGGGGCGATTGGTGAGATCCAATGCTTTTTGCCAAAGGATATCTCCACCCAGTCCCAAGCCAACCAAAAGCGCCCTCGTCCCAATCAGTCCTCCCACAATCAGATTACCATCTGGCGTATTGACGATGGCCCTCATGTCTTCATCTAGTCCAGCCAGGCCATAGGTTTTTAAAAAAGTTTCTTCACATTCAATTTCGCCAGGACCAACGAGCAAGGTTTCACAATGTTCTTCTTCACAAGAGCCATTTCCCGCCAAGAGACAAATCGTATACAAGCCAGGATCGAGTGCGGTATAGCTGGGATTGGCCAGACTAGATAAAAAAGCAGCATTAACGGTCCAGGTGTAAGAACTGGCATTGCTGCTATTATTGACTAAGGTGATGGCATCGCCAGGTTGAGCCAATTGGGGACTCAAGGTAAACTCGGCATCTACTGGACAAATCACTTCGATTTCTAACTCATAAATATCTTCACAATTAGGATCAGCATTGGTGGCGATTAAGCGAATGGTATAGGTTCCTGCTGTATTGAAGGTATAAGTCAAATTTGTAGGGTTTCCTAAAGAAGTGCCATCAATGTCCCAATTATAAATAGTCGCATTGGTACTCGTATTATTAAAGGTGAGGCTTTGCCCAACGTTGATCGTTGTGGCTGAGCTAGTAAAAAGCGCATTAATGATCGAAAGACAAGGATCATTACAAGCTTTGGAATCCAATAAACTCGCTCGGGTACCCGTAAGAAAAAAATGCATCCGATCAATTTGACCGGGCGTAAAAGCAGAGTAACAATTAAAATCGCCATAGTCCATATAA
>CAYQRA010000938.1:0-2691 GCA_964419315.1 uncultured Saprospiraceae bacterium
GCATTACCTAAGTACGCTTGATCGATCTTTACAGCAAAGACCACTGGATGCTTTTGGTGGCCCTGATAATGCCCACGAATCTTTTAGTACTATCCAAAAAGCCATCAATCATTCGATGACTTCCATTCTGACTACAGGAGGAATTAGAGGTAGAAAAAAGCAGTTGGATAAGTTTCAGCCTCGGAGTTTCAACATGGGCTTCACCAAAGAAGTCTATCAAAAAGTAGGTGGTTTTGGTAAAATCCATCCGGGAGAAGATCCTGATTTGAGTTATCGAATCATGGATGCAGGCTTCCGAGTTGGTTTGGTGCCGGAGGCATTTGTTTATCATAAGCGGCGGATTGATTTTGGAAAATTTTATACCCAAGTCTATAAGTTCGGAGTGGTGAGAATCATTCTCAGCAAATGGCATGCAGGCACTTTCAAATTAGTCTATTCTCTCCCTGCTTTATTCTTACTCGGCTCTCTCTTCCTTTTGCTCCTTAGTTTGATTTGGTCTCCCCTATTTTTGGCGCCCCTTGCGCTCTTTGCCCTTTTGGTTTTTTTTGAAGCTTTGCTGACAAGTGGCCATATTGTCGTCTCCTTCCTTGCAGTATTCGCTAGTTTTATTCAACTTTGGGGATATGGTTATGGTTTTTTAAAAGCTTGGTGGCGGATTGTCGTTCTAAAAAAAGAAGAACGCTTGGCCTTTCCCGGAATGTTTTTTGAATAAGCCCCAACCCTTGCCTACTGCAATTTCTATTCGACGAGTTCTTATAAATCCTTTGATTATGCGGCTAAGTACATTGACGAAATTACTTGGATTTCCCCTTCGGAACTTGAAAAATCTATGTTTGTCCTCCCGCCACTTATCACTGCTGCTACTTTGCCTTTACTCCTATACTGGTTTTGGCCAAACAAAGGAAGCCTTGAGCACTGATCCAAAATTGCTATGGTCTGCTAGTTATGTCCACAGCAGTACTATCAACCCCGGGTTTCAAGTCCATGGAACATGGATTTTCAAAGAAAATGTAAAGGCCAAAAGGAAAAGCAAATCTGGCCTGACCAGCCGGCAACAAAAAAGACAATTTGCCTTAGCCACTCGTCTAGGTTTTTATTGGGATCCTTTAAGCCACATTAGCCTTTTCAACCAATACTTTTTTTCTTATCGTTGGGTATTTGAGAATGAGGGAGGTCAACAAAAATTCTGGTTGCTCGCTGCAGGTTTTGGACCAGGGTATCAACGAAATTTTTATGAAGAAGTTTATGAAGTAGATGCCAATAATCAGGTCAAAAAAATAGGCCCCGCTAGCCGAGGTTTTGTCAGTTCCACTTTTGATCTTCATTTTACTCGAGCACGCAAAAATAAAAGATTCAATGCTTGGATGTTTGGCTTCAACAGTACTTTTTTATATAATTATAATGCCACAATAGCTCCGGTCAATAATATTTACTTTGGCTTTCGTTTCAACTTCAAACCCAAAACATGACAAATTGGAAATACCTATTCCTCCTTTTTTTTGCAGTTAGTTTTTTCGCTTGTCAAAAAAAGGATTTGAGCAATCTAAAGGATGTCTTGCATGTGCGCCGCAATAATGCCGATATGCCTGCTTATATCTATGGCAATGGAGCGGATAAGACTTTTCTGGTCATTCTGCATGGTGGCCCCGGAGGGAGTGGTCTTGAATATAGAATCGGAGAGTACAAAGATCGACTGGAAGAACGGTATGCCGTCGTCTACTGGGATCAAAGAGGCCAAGGAATGGCGCAAGGCCATTATAGCCAAGACGACATTACCATTGCAGAGATCGTAGAAGATGTGGAAGCTTTGGCCCTCACCTTACGCCACAAATATGGACAAGACATCAATCTTTTCCTACTCGGTCATAGCTGGGGAGGAACACTAGGTAGTGCCGTTTTAACTACGGAAAATTATCAAGATTATTTTCAGGGATGGATTGAAGTCGATGGTGCTCATGACTTTCCGGAAGTTTATACGCAGGCGGTCAAAACTTATCAAAGGATAGGAGCAGAACAAATTGCTTTACAAAACGATGTTGCTTTCTGGCAAGAAATCTTAAAACGTGTAGCCGAAGTAGATACACTGAATCGCAATCTGGAAGATTTTAGCTACATGAATATCACGGCACGAAGCGCCGAAGAAAACTTAGCAAACAGAGGAGCAATCAATTCGGGGGATCCCGCTGCCGCTGGCAATAGTTTTATAAATATGACTTTCATCAATAGCCCGAGCCTTAGCAATGCGAGTGGTCTGACGACCAATCAAATCTTGTTTCGGAATGAGTTGCTCGACTATTCCGCCACGCCTCTTCTAAACCGCATCACTATTCCAAGTCTAATCCTTTGGGGAGCCAATGACATTGTAGTACCCGTTGAATTGGCGCAACAAGCATTTGACTCCATTGGAAGTCCTGAAAAAGAATTGATCATTTATCCTGCCTCCGGTCACTCTCCTATGGTCACCGATGCTGGGGCATTTGCCAGTGATGTTATTCAATTTATCGAAAAGCATAAGTAAGAATCGGAGTAAAATAATAGCAAAATCCGCCGTCCCTAGTCAATTATTGGCTCTTGGTTTCTCCGCATTTTCCCAAAAAACCTTAAAAAAGTAGCTCAATCGACAGATATACTTAAATCCTTGATTCTTGTTTACAGTTTTATGACATTAAACCAAGCGTCTAAAAGTACTTT
>CAYQRA010000939.1:0-2690 GCA_964419315.1 uncultured Saprospiraceae bacterium
CCACTCCATCCACTCCATCCTTTCCATCTTGGCCATCGATCCCGTCGCGACCATCCGTTCCGGCAACTCCATCAGAGCCATTCGTCCCATCAACACCCGCCACTCCTTGCGGCCCCACAGGGCCTACTGCTCCTATTAGACCGTCTTCGCCCTTGCAGGCCATCAAAGAAAGTGCAAGGACAACTAAAAGAAGGCTAAATAGTTTTATTGTTGAATTCATAAGATTAAATACAGTCATTGTTTTTAGTTTTAAATTTGATTTTTTGCAAAATCGAAAGTGTAAAAAAATAAGAACTATCAAGAGACTAAGTATTTATCCCTAAAAAGGTAATGGTATAATTTGTTTTTTTTAATAAAAAATTAAAAATGGATTAAATGATATAGGGATGGTGAAGTTTTACTAGCGGAGCAGATGTATCTTTCGAGGTGGAACAAAGGAAAGAGAGAGGGATATCCGAAGCTTGGAAATAACATTTTATAGTTTAACTTTGTTGTAGGATTAAGCGGATGAAATTCTAAAAAAACAATAGCAATTAAAGTCTACATCAAACAATGAAAGCCTTCAAGAATTACATCAAAGAATTTCCACACTATACCCCCAAAGCATTTGAAATGGTGCTTCCTTTTCTTCAAGAGAAAACCATTGAAGCTGGAGGTTATCTTCTTCCACAAGGAAGAATAGCCAAGCACATCGCTTTTATCGAGAAGGGATTATTTAGACTTTATTATCTCCATGATGGGAAAGAAGTAACCAACTGTTTTTGTAAAGAAAATAGCCTAACTACCTCCTACAGTAGTTTGATCACACAGCAAGAAAGTGAATTTGCTATTCAAGCTATCGAAGATTCTAAGGTGGTTTTATTGCCCTATATGGCCTTACAAAAACTTTATGAAAAAGATTTGTTTTGGCAACAAGTAGGGCGACTAGCCGCAGAAAATGAATTCCTTAATACCGAATGTCATAATCGATTTCTAAGAGATTTGTCGGCCACAGAAAGGTATCGACAAGTATTGGAAAATGAAAGGGAATTACTACAGCGAGTCCCACTCAATTTTCTATCTACCTACCTCCAAGTCACTCCCGAAACCCTCAGTAGAATTCGTAAGAAAATTACGCGAACTTGATCTAGATCAATTGATCCTGTTTTTTTATCCCACACCTTTGTATCATTACTAACTAAGAAATTATTTCGAAAGGTCTCTCGATGTTTTGCATTCTGATAAATCCGATATGATCAAAACTAAAAGAAAGATGGATCTAGGAAATAAAGTCTAATTAAAAAGAGAAAAAATGAATACAAGTTCTGTAAAAAAATCAGTAGTAGAAAGTTATGGGAAGTTGGCCAAAGCTAGAAAAAATGGACTTTTTTCTAAAATGTTTGCTTGCTGTGATCCCAATGAAACGGCTCAAAAGGTAGCTGAAAACATCGGTTATTCCAAAGAGGAGTTGAGTCAGATTCCAACAGATGCCAATCTGGGAGTTGGATGTGGAAACCCCTCGGCTTTGTCCACAATAAAGCCAGGAGAAACCGTAATAGATCTAGGTTCTGGAGCAGGGTTTGACGCTTTTATTGTGGCAAAGCAGATTGGTCAAAGTGGGAAGGTAATTGGAGTTGATTTGTCGGAAGACATGTTGTCTTTGGCCAAGAAAAATGCAGCTAAAGGCGCGTATCAAAATGTTGATTTTGTAAAAGGAGATATTGAGGACCTTCCACTCGAAGATAATATAGCAGATCATGTTATTTCTAATTGTGTTATCAATTTATCTCTACATAAAGATAAGGTTTATCAGGAAGCTTATCGGGTCTTAAAAGAGGGAGGACGATTGTCGATAAGTGACATTGTATTAGAGCGAGAATTACCAGACTTTATCAAAGATTCTTTGGCGGGACATGTCGCTTGTGTTTCTGGTGCTGAAAAATTGGTCGATTATTTACAGTATGTCAAAGATGCTGGCTTTAAGGATGTCAAGATCGTATCGAAAGCCAACTTTCCCTTGGAACTTATGTTGACTGATCCGCAATTAATGAAAATTGCGGAAGAGATGAATTTTAGTTTGGATAGCGAAGAGGCCAAAGATATTGCTTCCCGAGTGACGAGTATTTCATTGACCGCTACAAAATAAAACGAGACAGATGCCAAAATATAAGAAAACTTTATTGGGAAGTATGGTCGCCTTTTTTGTTGGAACGAGTTGTTGTTGGTTGAGTTCCTTAGCCATTTGGTTTGGAGGATTTTCTTTTCTGGGAGTGCTGATTAGTTGGGTCGAAGAGGTGCAAATGGCCTTATTGGGGATGGGAGTCTTTTTATTATTAATCAGTGTGTTTTTATATCTCAAAAGGAAGAAGAAAAAGCGAATGGGGCAGAGGGCATAAAAAAGCAGTCTTATTATTTTCCTAACCAAGCGCAAAGTAAGAAAATAGAAAAGGAGCCTTCTTCTGTTTGATCTGTTGATCGGTATTAGAAGAAGGCTCTTTAGTCTTTGATCTTACAAAGAACTAAGGGAGAGATCGTTCTAAATTCATCCCTCTACTTGTCTTTTACGATTTTATTATCGAAGATCTAGATCGTCCACATCAGTACCGTCATAGGGTTCGGAACCAGTAGAAAATAAATCATGTGGATTATTTGAGTCTCCCCCTTTGATCTGACTCAATTGGTCAAAATCAATGGAAGCTTTCTGTAAATTT
>CAYQRA010000940.1:0-2671 GCA_964419315.1 uncultured Saprospiraceae bacterium
GTCGAAGACCTCAACGTTAATCCGTCTACGACTTGGAAGTCGTAACGAACAGTTGTAGTAATTAATAAATGATATTTTCAATTGCGGTGCGAATTGCCAGCCCGTCCGCTTTAGTTCGCTACGCTCATGGATCTCCTGTGTCGATCTCGCGGTTCCTTCACTTCAAGTGCTGTCGCACTTGACCCCTGACGCAAGGTCAGGGCTTTTAGCCCTTGGGATCGTTCAGTCATCAATGAACTTGACGGTGCTTTGTCTTTTCCGATTCACCAAAAGCTGAGTGACATCTGGTCGAGAATAATGACCTGCCGGATCAAAATTTTGTCGCTCTTCTAAGACCAATTGATGATCCAAAATTACGATCTTCAATGCTTCTTCATTCACAAAGGGTTCCAATAACCAAGTGCCATCTGGTTTTGCAACGCAAGAGCCGCCATTGGACAGTATAGCCGGAGCCTTTTCTTTGATCAAAGCAGCGTGGGGACCACTATCTGGAAAATCTTCCTTGCGCATTAGGCCACAGGCGGAGACCACATAAGAGCGACCTTCTCTTGCTAAAAAACGGGTTAAAATCTCGGTATTTCTCAAGCTTCCTGGCCACAAAGCAATGTGTAAATCTTCTCCAAGTCCATACAAAGCGGCTCTAGGCAAAGGCATCCAATTTTCCCAACAATTGAGTCCACCGATAGTAAAATCACCTAGCGGAAAAGTTTGCAATCCATGCCCATCTCCTTGTGCCCAAGTCAATCGTTCTTCATAGGTTGGCATCAACTTACGGTGTACGTTGGCAATTTTTCCTTGTGGGTTGATGTAGACCAAAGAACAATAAATGCTATGCCCGCCGCGGTTTGCGGCTCGTTCGATTGTCCCAAGCATAATGGCCATTTGATATTGAGCTGCCGCTAGACACAAAACCTCTAAATGGCCTTGCTCAATCTGAATGGATTGCTCCACATAATGCGCATGAATTTCTTTTTGAATTTTAGAATTAAACTTTGCCCCATCTGTAAAATCAATCCAATAAGGATATCCGGGAATCATCGCTTCTCCAAAGACAATCAAGTCTGCCTTTTGTTTTCCGGCCTGATGAATGTAGGCTAATAATTTAGCGATGGTTTTTTCGCGATCCAACCATTCCGGAGCTATTTGAGCAATCGCAAGAGCAAGGTGTTTGTTTCTTTTATTGGTCATCGGAGGAAGATTTAGAGTTAGCTAAAATACAGAAGTCAGATCGGTGCTCTTTAGGAAACAACCAATCTGACTTCTGAAAATGATGGACAACAAAATAAGAAAAATTTTCCCCTAATCCGTCATATCAGATTTTTTCAACAAACTAAGTAGTTCGATTTGTTCGGCCGCCAATTTTTCTCTGCCGCCTTGTTCTCTATCAATGACACAAACTGCATGGGTAATTTCAGCTCCCAAAGCTCTCAAATCTTTGGTCGATAAAATAACTTGTCCACCGGAAGTCACCACATCCTCTACAACCAAGACTTTTTTGCCTTTGATACTTACCCCTTCCGCGAGTTTCGCGGTACCATATTCTTTAGCTTTTTTACGAACAAAAGAAACAGGAATCTTAGAAATTTGAGACATTACGGTGGCAACGGGAATACCCCCAACTTCCAATCCAGCAAGCACCTCGGTTCCCTCAGGGATCATCTTGCACAATTCGGTAGCGATAGCGTGTAATACCTCTGGCTGAGATTCGAATTGGTATTTATCAAAATATTCATGAGAAGTAATGCCTGACCTTAGCTTAAAAGTCCCAGTGAGATAGCAAAGTTCTTTTACTTTCTTTGCGATATCCGCGTGATTGCCCATAGTAAATCTAAATTGGGAAGTTGAAAGACAGCGTACTTTTGGCCTTTTCAAAGCCAGCTTCCTCAACCTCTGGTTAAAAAATGAATGATCGGCGAATTTAGGAAAAAGTTGGGAATCTTATTAGGGAAGTTCTTTTAAATCTCTAAGGGATTTTAAAACAACGTTGAGCGAATTATATCTGTACACGGTGAATAATGGTCAAGCTCAAAACGAGCAATTGATTTGGAGAGATAAGAATTGGATTTTTTAGGCTAAAACCGGTTCTTCCGTTCCGGCAGGTAGGGTAAAAAAGAAGGTACTCCCTTCTCCCAGCGTAGATTCCACCCAGATATCTCCACCATAGTGATCGATAATCCGTTTACAAGTCGCTAAGCCAATTCCAGTTCCAGCGTACTCCTCTCGCGTGTGCAGTCGTCGGAACATTTCGAAAACCTTGGGTTGGTTTTCTTTAGAAATGCCAATGCCATTATCGGCAATCGAGAAAAGCATCATTCCATCTTGGCGTGGCACACAATCTACGGTAACGACTGGATCTCTTTCACCTCTAAATTTCACACCATTGCTCACGAGGTTTTGAATGAGCTGGATCAGTTGAGTTCGATTAACTTTTATGGGGGAAATATTTTTTTCTTTGGCCACTAAAGTAGCGTTGAGCTCTGCCAACTGCACTTGTAGATTGGATTTGACAATAAACATGATGTCATTAAAATTCAGTAATTCATTGACTACTTTTTTATTGCCCGCTCTGGAAAAGTCTAAGAGATCATCCAATAAAGTAGTCATTCTTCCTACCGCATCAGTGATGTAAAACAGGGCGCTGCGCTTGTCCTTTGGATCAGTCTCGCGGCGC
>CAYQRA010000941.1:0-2668 GCA_964419315.1 uncultured Saprospiraceae bacterium
AATTGGTACTTTGGGTTATGCCCAATATCTTCCAAAAGAAGAATACATCACTCGTACAGAAGCTTTACTAGATCGCATGTGTATGACCTTCGGAGGTCGCGCTGCGGAGAAAGTAGTCTTCGATAAAATATCAACGGGTGCGCAAAGCGATCTCGATCAAGCTACCAAAATGGCTTACAGTATGATTTCTGTTTTTGGTATGAATGACAAAGTTGGAAATGTTTCTTTCCACGGCATGCAAGAAAATCAGTTTTCCAAACCGTACTCTGATGATACGGCTAAATTGATTGATGACGAGGTCCGTAAAATGTTGGAAGGCCAATACCTACGCGCTCAAAATCTTTTGAAAGAGAAACGTAAGGAATTGGAATTACTGGCCAATGCATTATTAGAAAAAGAAGTATTGCTAAAATCTGATATCATCAAAATGATTGGATTGAGACCAGTCGATGCGATCATCACTGAAAAGGAAAAAGAAAATAAGCCAGATATTTCTTTGGACTTAGGAAATGAAGAAGAGGCTTAATCTCCTTTCCTTCCTTCCTCCTTACAGGGTCAATTCATTCAATGGATTGACCCTGTTTTTTTAGCTACTCGCTTAAGCCATTTAGACCATGAAAAAGCCCATCTCCTACCGCCGTCAGATTCCATTCTTTTATCCCAAGTCTGAATTAGAATTTAGGCAAGATCCCTACGAGCGTTTTGACCCAATGGTACTCCGACAAATCACCTTGCACTTGGCCGACGAACTTTGGGGGGCTTATCCTTTTCAGGCCGTCAATGATTGGATATTAGCACAATGCCCAAAAACCAAAGGTTTGCATATTGCAGAAATTGGCTGTGGCCTTGGTCGCTTGATCGCCACGATTGCGCAGCAATTAGAAGCACATTGCTGGGGACTTGATTATAGTTATCAGATGTTGCGACAAGCACAAGCTTATTGGGTAGATGGAGAAAACATTAGCCTAGCAGGAGGAAATCGTGGACTTCCCGACCGGGAGCTTATTGGACATGCTTTGCCCCAACTCCACTTCGGTTTGGCCAAGGCAAGTGCCTTGCCCTTTGAGAGTGGTACTCAAGATGTTCTTTGTAGTAGTTTTTTATTGGATCGTTTAGAACAAGGGGCATTGGCCTTCGCAGAGATGCATCGAGTCTTAAGCCCTGGCGGGCTTTTGCTTCTAGTCAGTCCTTTTAATTTTCAGAAAAAAGCACATTGGGAGCAATGGTATCCTCCCGAAAAATTAATTGCTTACTTGGTTCAATTGGGATTTGAACACTTAGCGCATCAAGACAATCTAGAAGTCCTAGAAGCTTTAGATGCTCATGGTAATAAAATTCACTGGAAGTGTTCGGGTTTGGCTTTTCGAAAAAAAGAAACACCATTGGATTAAAAAAGAACTCCGTTTGACCGCTTGCCAATTTGATTTTATTTGCGTACAAACACCAATTTTGTCAAATCTGTTTTTGCTTTAAAAACCTTATCCAATTGTTTGGTCAAAGGCAAGGTAACATTTTGTAAAAAGAGGGATGGTCCGTTGAGTGGTTCTCCTTCTTCCCGGGTAGCGGGGTTAAGCATTTTCCGTACAGCGCCACAAAAAAGATAACTGGTGTAGATATTAGAAAACTCCGTTTCGGCCAATTCAAAACCATTCTTTTCGCAAATAGCGGCATAATCCTTAATAGGCCGCCAGTAGCACAATTCATCGCCCTTCATAGTCGGGTTTGTTTGCTCAAAGAGTACGACTTTCTCTTTGGTAACTCTACAAATATTCCCCAATAATTCGCCCATCATGGTATGATCGGTATTGTGTTGTAGAACGGTAGCTGTCATGGAGATATCCATGTATTGATCTTCAAAAGGCAGGTGAGTACCGTCGATTTTATGGAAATTAATGTTTTTCCCAGCATTATTCTTTTGCGCCAAATCAAGCATACTTTGCGAAATATCCACGGCATTGAGTTCCTTTGGGTTTAGGGTAGACAATACGGCTAGATTTCCGCCAGGCCCACTTCCCACTTCCATCACTCTTTTCCCACTAAAATCTACTGATTTTAGCATTTCCATAAATCGTTGGCGTTTGTAGCGATAGAAAGGCTCATCATCTCCGGCAATGACATTTTTTGCTTCTCGCGATGCAATGCGATCAGCTACTTTTGACCAATAGGGTTCTGGATGGTAGTTTTCCTTATTTGACATATCGAGAAGATGGTTTTTAATAATGGGGCAAATATAGTGAAGTTTTCGGCGTAAATGGCTGCTCTTCAAAAACAAAAAGCCCGGCATTTATGAAATACCGGGCTTTTTGAGAGAGAAGAGCCATTTGGCTTAGGAAGTACCTTATTTACAAAACAAATCACTTCTAAGACCTATTCATTTAGGAGATTAGACCTCTTCTTCACTACGTACTAATAACTGAAATCCATTACCATGGATATTCACGATTTCAATATTACTATCTTTTTTGAGGTATTTTCTGAGTTTGGTAACAAAAACATCCATACTTCTAGCCGTAAAATAATTGTCTTCGCCCCAAATTTCGGTCAGTGCGGACGAACGTGGAAGGATATCGTTGAGGTGCGTACAAAACATCCGCAATAATTGTGCTTCCTTAGGCGACAATTTAGCTTTATCTACTTCTTCTCCTTGTTCATCCTTAAGCGTAAGGAT
>CAYQRA010000942.1:0-2650 GCA_964419315.1 uncultured Saprospiraceae bacterium
AGAAGTAATCTTGACAGGTGTGGAAGACGTATTAGAATCAAGCTGGAGTCTTTCTGCTGCGCCTAATCCATTTACGGATGAAGTAATCATCAATTATGATCTTGGCAATAATGATAGCCAATCTCAATTGGTTGTTTACAACTACATGGGTCAAGAACTTTTTGCGCAAGACTTGAATAATCAGTTTGGCAATGTGAAACTTGGAGCGGAATTACCTCAAGGAATTTTCTTCGTACAAGTGCGTCAGAATCAAAAAATTAGTCAAATCTTGAAAGTGACTAAAGTAAAATAATTTCTAAAAGGAATTAATACTTCTAAAGTCCAGCAAATCATTGATTTGCTGGACTTTTTTGTGGCTAAGGTAGTACTGTTATTTGGTCTTCTATCTGGCATTTTTACTGCTAATCTTTCATCACTCGATAGAAATAGTTATCTTTATTCTACTTAATAAATTGAAAAATATCCTCGATATGAATAAAAGCTTACTCTTAACCTTTGTTTTATTTTGTTGTACTGGGTTTTTGACGGCTCAGACCTATACGGTTCAACCGATTCCCGTTGTTACGACGGCCAGTCTACAAGATGATCCTAACGATCCTAATACCCCAAACCCCGGAGATGTGGTCGGCCACGCCGAAGTAGTTAATAATTCTACCGCCAACGTAAATATTACTTGGGTTAGAAATGAACTCATCATGCCTGATGGTTGGAGAACTGGCATTTGTGATATCAATACCTGCTACGGAATGGAAGTTAACCGAGAGGCTTTTATGTTGTCTCCTGGGCAAAAAGGTACTTTAGATGTACACCTCTATCCTGGTGGGATGCCAGGGTCTTTGGAAAATGGAGCAATCCCTGGAGAAGGGGTAATCTTGCTTTCTTTGTCCAACTCTAATGTTGTTGATGATACCATCACTGCACGTTTTGAATTTACAATGACGGGTAATGAAATTTTTGCAGTAAGTACCACCGAAATTGAATTCAAAGATGTCAATCTTTTTCCAAATCCAACAGAAGACTTTTTTGCAATCAGCCCAGCGGATACAGATGTAAAGCAAGTTGCCGTATTCAATATCCTTGGTCGACAAATCAAACAATTCGACGCTAGCGAAACCCGTTTCGATGTTTCTGATTTATCTCATGGCGTTTACTTGGTAAGTTTACTTGGAGCAGAACAACAAGTGCTCAAGACGATGCGCTTGCAGAAAAAGTAAGCTTCTTAGCAAAAAAAATAATACCATAAGATTCATCCCGAATTTTGGAAAATCCAAAATTCGGGATTTCTTTTTTTTGAAAAAAGTTTCTTGTAAAATGTCAGAGAACCTAAAATGTTAGAGGAGCTTACGCAGGGTATTCCACAAAATTTCTAGGCGTTTCAAACAAACGGACACTCAAATCATACTTCTCATCCAAATGTTTGCGAAGGATCGTCCAAATGACATAACAGATATTCTCTGCTGTTGGGTTTAATGCTTTGAATTCCTCGGTATCTAAATTGAGGTTTTTATGATCAAAGCGATTTTCTATTTGTTCCTTAATCAAATCCTTTAGGATCTTTAAGTCAATCAAATAGCCCGTTTCAGGATCTACCTCCCCAGAAAGTTTGACTTCCATTTCATAATTATGGCCATGATAATTAGCATTATTACAAAGACCAAAGACCGCGTCATTGCGCTCATCGGACCATTTGGGATTGTATAATCTATGCGCCGCATTAAAGTGAGCTTTGCGAAATACAGAAATTCTCATATAAAAGGTTTATTGACATCAAATTTACACCTCTTTCTTAACAAGCGGGAGGAATTAAGGTTTATCCCAAAACCACCAGATAGATTTTATTTGAAAAGATAAAACAGTACTAATTTAAATTCCTGTCTAAATGTTTGATTCTTAGTGATTTAAAAATTAGAAAGCACTTCACTCCACGATTTAGTATGTATCGCAGAAAATATGTATTTTTACACAAAAGTCTGTAATGGCTAGTATACACGAGTTTAGCGTAGAAGGAATCACCGGGAAAACAATAAATTTCGCTGATTTTACAGGAAAAAAGATATTGGTGGTCAATGTCGCCTCAGAATGCGGCTATACCCCACAATACCAACAGTTGGAAGAGTTATATGAGGCATTTAAAGAAAAGTTGGTGATTATAGGTTTTCCATCCAATGATTTTGGAGGACAAGAACCGGGAAGTGAAGAGGAAATCCTATCTTTTTGTACCGTGAAGTTTGGAGTGACGTTTCCATTGGCTAAGAAAGTAGCTATCAAAAAAGCCCCCATTCATCCGCTATATCAGTGGTTGACCCATAAGGAATACAATGGCGTGTTAGATAGTGAAGTGGCTTGGAATTTTCAAAAATACCTCTTAGATGAAGAGGGACAACTAATCGCCAGCCACCCTTCTGCTGTGAGCCCTCTCGATGACCTGATCCTCAATTGGATTCAGTCTTGATCAAATACTAGCCCTTACCGACTTCTGCAGACTTTATAATAAAGTTTGCGCAATCACTTAAGTCGGCTCCTAATGCTTTTCAAAGATATCGTAGGACAAAATCAAGTAAAACAGCTCCTCCTTCGCTCACTCAATGCAGGAAGGATGCCCCATGCCCAGTTGTTACTAGGCCCCGCAGGGAGTGGAAAGCTAGCATTG
>CAYQRA010000943.1:0-2649 GCA_964419315.1 uncultured Saprospiraceae bacterium
AGCGGAAAAAGATAGTTATAAAAACCCCGTTTGATTAACACGTACTACTTAAGTAAGGTTGAAAAAATAAGTCCGACGTCTTTCATTTTACTTAAATACCTAACGACTTGAAAAGGAAGAGATTTTGAACCCGTCTGTCCAGACCGGACAGGTTAAATAAAAGACACAAAAAAGGACTTTATTTTTTAAACAGCACTAAATAGAGTGGCTTCGGACTATTTTTCTTTAGGTAAAATTTGAATAGTCTAATTTTGTTCTCCCTTGTACGGGGTCACTGGACTTCGTCGCCACGCAGCGCACGGAAACGCTTCCGCGCTTCTACGGCAAAAGTACTTCCCGAATAATCGATGAATAATTTTTCGTAATATTCTCGCGCTTTCTCTGGTTCCTCTAATTGGTTTTCATGCAATTCTGCCAACATAAACAAGGCATTGTCTGCTCGAATTTCTTCAGGATATTCTTCTACGATTTTTTGGAGCAATTTAGCCGTTGTTTCATAGTCTCGTTTCTGCTGATATACTTTGGCTTTGGTATATAAAACATCATCATCTAGTGAGTGATCTGGAAATTCTTGGAGTAAGGTATCCAACATTAGGAAAGCTTCTGAAAAGCGATTTTGAAAAACCAATAAATCCGCTTGGGAATATAATTCCAGAGGCGTTGCAATCGTATCCAATCCTAGGTTGTCTAAAATAAAGATAGAAAGATCGAGCGCATCATTGGAAATCAATTTGGAGGTAGAGGCTTTGAGTACATTAAATTGAGCTTGCGCCCATTCAAAATCGCCCGCATAATAGGATAGTTTGGCATTGCGTAGTCGTGCCTGATGTCCGAGTTGTTCTTCTGCAAAAGCTTTATCGACTTGAGAATATAAAAGCGTGGCTTCCCATATTTCTCCTTTCATCAAATAAAAATCCGCCAAACTTATTTTGGCTTCTGCCTGTAGTTTCGGTTTGATTCCTATGTAATCGACCATTTCTGTTAGTAGGCCAATTGCTTTATCATGATCATTAAGATAAAAGGCTTCTAGGTCTGCCAATTCCGCCACGATACTCGCGGTCGTTTTACTTCTACCAAATTCCTCTAAAAAACCTTCATAATCCTTTTCCAATAATCGCAAATCTTCTTCGGTATAATCGTAACCTTCGACGATCTGATTTCGCTTACAACGGAGTAGTTCCCGTTTTGCTTCAATGTAAAAACTGGAAGAAGGGCCCTTTTCTTCGACAATATATTCGTAGGCCGTAATGGCCGATTCATAATCTTTATCGTTAAAAGCAATGCCTGCTAGATTATAAACTCTTGCACCGTTTTCTCGCAAACGACGATCCATTGCTTTCTCTTGTCGAAAAGCCGCGATGTAATCTTTTTTCTGAATAAACAACCAACTAAGCATTTCTGCATAATAAGTAGCTTCTGCATCTCCCTGTACCCTGTCGTATAGTTGAGCTTGCAATTCCTCATAACCTTCTTCGCTAAGGTTTCTTTGAAACAAAGTTTTCATGGAATTCAAACGACTTGGATTATCTCCCAAGCTATTGAGATAATTATCGATCATCTTTGGGACATCTCCTTTTCGGCGATAAAGATCTCCAAGGTTGTAAGAAAATATCTTTTTATCTTTTAATAGACTAGCGCCTTCTTCAAAAGTTGCGATAGCTAAATCATATTTGGTAAGCGTGGTAAAAGCATTGGCCAATTTGATAATTGAAAAGCGATCGGCAGGCAGTTTTTTGATTCCTCGCATGTATTGCTCTTGCGCATCCTCGTCTTTATATTGTCGTTCAAAAAGATTTCCATAGGTCACATACAATTGAATTTTCTTAGGATTCTTTTTGAGTTCTTTTTTGATAATTTTTTCGCAATCATCGTATTGCTCTAGGGCGATCATACAATCAATGTACCGATCAAAATAAAAATCATTTTTTGCGTTGTCATTGTATAATTTTTCATAGAGCACACTCGCTTTTTCAAATTCTCCACTTTGATAATATTGCTGTGCCAGCCTAGAATCCTGAGCGGAAAGAAAAAAAGGGAAGAGCAAGAAAAGGAAAATAGTTTTTAAATGACGCATTGCTTGTTGTTTGCCTTAGAGCAGGTTTAAAAATTTTAGACCCTTGCAATTCAGGTCAGAAAATTCAAACAAGCTCTTAAATAAAAGGGAGCTAAAAGTCGAAAAATTGCCTCAAGTTCTTCTTGGCACGAGTATCTCGTATAATCTAGAGCTTGGACATCCAAGTGTAAAACGAAATACAAGGGGAAAAGTTGCCTGATTCTATAGTGGTCTTCGTAGAATTAAAAAGGATTTGAACAAAGACAAAAGCGGCTATCTCCGATTGGAGATAGCCGCTTTTCAGTAGCATTACAAATGGATTTACTCTAATTTGAATTTCACTGGCAGGTTGAAATAAACCTTCACAGGCTTACCCCTTTGTTTACCAGGATTCCATTTTTTACCCATATTGTTCATCAACTTTACTACTCGAAGTGCTTCCGCACCACATTGAGCTCCGATATCTCTGACAATTTGTGGCTCTTTGATAGATCCATCTTTATCGACAACAAATCGGATTACAGTGGTTCCTTCCACGCCATTTTCACGGGCGATTGGTGGATATTTGATGTTTTTGTAAATAAACTCCAACATCT
>CAYQRA010000944.1:0-2649 GCA_964419315.1 uncultured Saprospiraceae bacterium
CCAAAAGTAAAAGCCAAGAACTAGTAAAATCAAAGCTACAAAATACATCCCTATTTCTCGTCGTATTTTCGCATGTCTTTTTCTTTCTGCTAGGGAAAAATCTGGTCTGGTATTATCGTCCTTGGAGTGGAGTACACGGGCTGCTCTTTTATTCGCTCCAAAAATTCTAGGCCGCTTGTTCATGTGTTCTTTTACGCCGCCCCAATTATTCATCGCCATAGCCAAGTATTTTATTTAATGAAAAGGTATAGACACCCGATAAGGTGTTTTTTAATTTCATTAAAGGCTATATTTTTCGACTAAGCGACCTTTAAACACTATTTTTCTAACCAATTTTTAAATGAAGAGACTTTCAATCTACTTACAATGGCTTTTTCATCTAGCTTTATCAGTAATTGAAGGGTGATTTTTCTATTGAAATAGGGTTCAAAAGAATGGATGGCATTTCGATGGAGGAGCATTTGGCGATTGATCCGAAAGAAGTGGTCGGGATGGCATACCTTCTCTAGGTATTCCATTTTCTTATACAATGGGAATTTTTCACCTTTGTAATTATAGAGAAAAACTGTTTCGTTTTCTACTCGAAACAAGGCGACTTCCTCTACACGTTTTACAATGGTTTTCTCCCGAAATTGGATCAAAAAATTCTGCTGATATTTCTGCTCTTTCTCCGTTTGAAATTGAAAGGGGACATTAGATGTTTTCTGTAAATTAGCAAGCAGTCTTTTGTACTTTTGCAAGGCCTCCTTAATCTCTTTTTCTTTAAATGGTTTGAGCACATAATCAATGCCATTATTTTTAATGGCATCCAAGGAGTATTCATCAAAAGCAGTGCAGAAAATAATCGGAACAATTACATCTACATGCTTAAAGATTTCAAAACTTTTTCCATCGGCTAATTGGATGTCAAAAAAACAAAGATCAATGTTCTTTTGATATTTATTTAGATAGTCTACCGCTTCGATAACGGACTCCAATTTTTGGGTAACAATAAAGTCATTATCTTGCTCGATTATCTCTTGAAGAAGAGATGAGGTATGCAATTCATCTTCGATGATCAATACATTCATTGGCTAATTAATTTAAGTTGGACTCGATAATGATCTGTGGTTTTCTCGATTTTTATCCCCTCAGGAATATTCATCAACTCATATCTTCTCTTTAGGGAATCCAATCCAAAACCTGTTGATTCATTATCCGCTATCTTAGGCTGAAGATTATTCGTGATCTGAACGTAACCATCTCCTACGGTCTTTACTTCGATCTGTAAGGGCATTTTAGAGGTCATACTATTGTGCTTAAAGCAATTTTCGACAATGGTCTGAAGGGCTAAGCAGGGCAAGTGAAAAGAAAGCAGCGCCTCATCAATATCAAACTTGGTTTTTACGGCCTCTTCGTTTCTATTGGTCATCAAAAATAAATAGGATTTCAATACTTCTATTTCTTCCTTTAGCGCTAAGGTAGTGTTCTTATTATGCTTCATCGTTTGTCGATAAAAGTCAGACAAACAGATGACAAATTTTTCAGAATTCAAATGCTGATTGCGAACCATAGCCCGAAGGGTATTCAAAGAGTTGAACAAAAAATGGGGATCAATTTGAGTTCGCAAAGTTTGCAATTGAGACTTGTAATTTTCCGTTTGCAGTTGTTCTTTTTCCAAAATCAATCTAGAAATGTTTTGTTGACTTTTTAGGGCATATTGGATCGCCAATACTAAGGAAAAGGCAAAAACAATACGAATGGCTTGACTAAACACAAGCTTTTCCTCCGACCAAGATCCCACCCCATAACTGAGGAGCACTACAAATATAAAAATCACAAAATATCCCCAATTTCGATAAGTCGTTTTTAAACTGGATATTCTCCATAAAACGACCCAAACAATATAGAGCATGATAGAGGAGCTTGCCCACATGATCAGGAATAGTTTCATCTCTGAAAATTCTAAACTTGGATTGGTATAAAAACTGATTAGTGGCAATAATAGAGCTATCGCAATGGGTAGAATACTATTAATCTTCAACTTCAATTCTCAAGGTTTTATTTTGGAAAAAAATACTTCAGCAGCATGGTCCCGCTAAGCTACAAAGATCTCCCTAGCTTGTGATCATTTGCAATTTATATAAAACAAGTACAAAAATGTAGAACCTTCCTTTTTCTTTATCAAATCTAACCCATTTTATGGAAGAAAGTGGAGCTAAAGCAATCCGCTCCCCTACTGCCCAACCTAGTTCTTTTATAATTCTAAATCGACTATAGAAGAATGATAAATGCCAAAGTAGCCCAGTCCACTTTCCCCAAAATTGCTAGATGGATTGTACGGTGTAGTAGCAGCACCGCCTTCTCCCGCAATGGAAGACAACTGAGAAAAGTAATTATAATAACTTTCATTGGTACTTAACAACTCAACGCTAACCTTTGTACCTTCCATAAATCGATCTCGTAAAGGCAGAATTTGCGGCTCTCCATCCCCTAAGAAACTATCTGCAATAAGGGTATACATTGCTGATTGTAAAGTGTCATTGACATAGGTTCGAATTCTATAAAAGCTCTCGATATCTATAGGGTCCTCCCAACGCGCAGTTAGCATAAGATTCCCTTCCCCTTGACCATTAACTAAACTGCTACTGCTAGCTTCCGAAACCATGA
>CAYQRA010000945.1:0-2647 GCA_964419315.1 uncultured Saprospiraceae bacterium
CCCTTTGGGGTCTAAAAAATTGGCGATCAAGTTTTTACCGAAAATTTTCTCTCCACTCATCCGGATATATCTAAAGTCCCCATAGAAATAAAAGGAAGCGGGATATAGGTTTACATTGAATTGCAAATTTTGGGGTTGACCAAAGGCCTCTGAACGAAATTGTACGAGTGGAAGAGCCATGGAGATGCCTAGTTTCTTAAAAGCGACTTGTACGCCCAAACCTAGATTGGCATTTTGAAAAAAGACTTCTCGACTATCTGGAGCCTGAAAACTCAATACAAAATCTCTGGAGGTCGTATAAAGGCCTATGTTTTTGGTATGGGTGGTGGTGACTACATAGGTAGAGTCAAATTGAGCCCAAGCAGCATTTTTCGAAAAGAGAAAAAGAAAGAAAAATAGATAAGGAAATCGATGGAAGCCATTAGAGATCATTTGTGGTAAACCAACTTTAAAGGAGTATGAAAGAGAGCTGCTCATAAAGATTTTAGCATTGGTTTTTTACAAATCACGATGTAGTCCTTCTATTAAGAAGTGGGCGGCAAAAGTAATACTATTTTTCTAATTTAAATCGGAATTTAGATAGGGTTCCTCCCTTGAAGACACTAAGATAATTTTACTTATAATACCCAACCAATCACCCCATCCAAAACGGCGACAATCGCAGCCAAAGCCAAGGCCCACCAAAAGTTTTTTACCTCCAGCCCGGCTAAAAAATAATCCGCGACCTGAATTAAAATAGCATCCAATAGAAGGGTAAATATCCCTAGGGAAAGGATTCCCAGAGTAACGATTTTCAATAGAACCCCCAAAGTAATATTGAGTAAGCCAATAAGCAAGGCGACAACAATAGCCTCGATAAAACCACTGACTTTTACCCCGCTGAGTAATTTGGCGCCTAAGTAAAAAGCAGCGGCATTGGTAAGGATAAGGAAAAGGTAGTCCATAGGTAATGGTGTTTTTTAGGAAATGACAAAATAAAAAATTAAGATAATAAAGTCGAAGAAAAAGAAGAATTAGTAAGTAAACGTCTCCTCCTTGATCTTTTGTGAAGATGTGGAAAACTAATAAATATAATTTACCTTAGTGCTTATTCGTGACCAAGTATAAACCAAGCTCTAGCTAAGAGAGTAAATATTCTAGCTGACTTATGAGATTATTTTCTTTTTTATTTCTATTAAGCCCTTTGCTTTCAATAGGGCAAGTAAACGTAGACTCTCTATCTACTGTTTGGGAAAATCAGTCCTATACTGCTACTATTCGTCTACAAGCACTTTACCAAATCTATAGCAAAGGCTATCTTTATGCTAAGCCAGATAGTGCCTTTGCTTTCGCTCAGTTAGCCCATGATTTTGCCCAAAGCAAAAACTTAGTTGAAGAAAGAGCGCTGGCCATGCGTCATATGGGGATAGCCGCTTCTTTTATGTCAGATTATACTAAAGCCACAAATCTGCTCCAACAAACGATTGAGATCGAAGAACAAAATAATAATGAAATTGGGATTGCTAAAGCTTTAAATAGTCTGGCAAATGTCTATCTACAAAAAAGTGATTATGCCAATGCTATAGAACATTATACCGCTAGTTTGAAAATCTTAGAAAGCTTAGGGGATAAAAAAAGGATTAAGGGCTTGTTCAATAATATTGCCTTGGTGTATATGGATATGGAAGACCATGATAAATCTTTGGAATACCTCAACAAAGCGCTGAATTTAAGTAAAGAAATTAAGACCGATACCGACCAGTCTTTTATTCTAGTCAATATTGGAACAGTTTATCGAAAGAAGAAGGAATATCAAAAAGCTTTAGGATTCTATGAAATGGGTTTGGAGCAGCTTAAGCAAAAAGTCAACTCCAAACCTGGAATGGCGCGTTGTTATAGTAACCTAGGATTGGTCTATCAAGAATTTGGGGATCGTCAAAAAGCTTTAGATTACTTTGCGCAAAGTTTACAACTGAATAGAGAAGTAAGAAACAAAAAAGGCATTGCTAATTGTCTGATTCATTTTGGCACCCTTTATCAAGATACCAATTTGGATTCTTCTATTGTCTTGGCGGAACAAGCCCTAAGTCTAGCACAGGAGACCGGAAGCTTGGAAGAAATTAGCGATGCCGCCGAACTATTATCTAATAATTATCAAATCAATGGGGAAGGTCAATTGGCTATTCAAATGAATCAATTGTTTCATGATACCAAAGACAGCATGTACAGTATTAAAAATCAAAAAGCGGTGCTGATCAGTGAATTTAAATCGCAAGAGGAGAAGAATAAAATTAAGTATGAAGCAGAACTTTTAAGCCAGCAAAGGAAGGTCATTCGAGAACGCTTTATTGGAGCTTTTGGCCTGCTTTTGCTTTTGGGAGGATTGGCCTATTTTATCTATGGGCAATACAATCGCCATCTTAAAGAAAAAAACAAACTGCTTGCTAAAATAGAAGTACTAAAAAAGAGCCTAGCTGCTCAAGCTATTTCCTCTTCTGGGAAACGAATCGAAATCGCTTTAAATAAAGCAAAAATTGAAAAATTCATTGGAATAAAACTAGGGGAATCTTCGTGGATGATCCTAAATTTGATTTTTAAAAGGCCTTCGATTAGCAATAAAGAAATCGCCCAAGAAGTCTCTCTAAGTATCGAAGGAGTTAGTTCTTCT
>CAYQRA010000946.1:0-2646 GCA_964419315.1 uncultured Saprospiraceae bacterium
AACAAAAGTGTTTCGGAGACGGAATTGATGGCTTGGACCAAAGAGCGAATTGCGGCTTATAAATACCCAAGGGTGATCCAATTTTTGGCCGCTTTGCCGCAGAGCGCAACTGGAAAGATTTTAAAGAAAGAATTGAGAAAAACTTGATTTCATTTTTAATCGTCTTGTTGATCAATACTTTCTATCTTAAAGTTATCAGTAGCAAAGCTAACTTTATACAAGTCTCCACTTGGTAGGTCTTTGATAAATAATTCGCCATCGATCAATTTTAGTTCCTTCGTAAATCCTGCTATCTGTATTTCTTTAGCAAGGATATTTTGGGTTTGGATAATAAAAATTCGCTCCCGATGTTTGTCTCGATATTTTAGAATTAAAAAATCAAGACAAAAGGCGATAAAACTACAACCGGCTGAACCTAAGCCCATCGTATTGATGGGCGGTCGCCAATTGAGGATCCTATCTTTTTGCAGACAAATTCTCACTAGGTCTTTCCCTACTTCATTTATTTGCCACCAGGCAATCTTATCTCCATCTCTTACCGTTTGACTTCGGTGGATTTCGTTTTCTGCCCCCAAATTATCTTTCCACCAAATTGAATGGTCTTTCAATTCTGTATCTATATTGTGAAGTTGTTTTAAAATAGCTTACTTGGCTGTAAAATCCATCTTTAAGAACCTCCCTTCAGCTATTTTCTCCTCCAGCCAGAAGGCTGCATTCGAAAATGAGCTTTGCGAGAACCCTAAATCTGAATTTTTCGCCTCAAGCAGCCATTCTTATACAACTTCTGTCTAAAAACAATTCCTCGTCAATGATTTCTAAAATATCTTTTTGCATTGGTCTGGCTTAAATGATCTTGGTTTATCTGTTTAGATATTTGTAGATCCTCTTTTATTAGTAGTTGGTGGTGATTAAACGGTTCTACATCTACTGCTTGCTTAAAGTTATCCAATTAAATGTAAGTACCAAATAAAGTACTAAACCAAAAAAAACAATCAACCTACAAATCATTCTTTTCTTTAATGTAAGATTAGTACTTTTAGTCCTAAAGAAATAATCAAACTAAATTCAAACCCAATTTTCAACCCTAAAACAAAAAAACTATGTCTAATCATGATAGCATTCAAGGCCATCAACCCATCAAGATCAATTTTAAAAGTAGTAGATATTCAGGTTTAGACCTTTTAGATGCTAACATTCCAGCCCCCATGTCTAGTAATCTGCTAATTCCAGGACAAGGAACTTTAGTTTTTGAGATTCCTAGTGAAAGGAAGCGACCCAAAAAAGTAAGCCTCACTTTTTCAAGTAGCTCCGGCGAAGAAGTCCAATTACTCCTTATGGCCAAAGGAGCCAAATTTCAATATCGGAATAAAGATTCTCAAAAGTGGCAAACCTTTAAATTAGAAAACAAGGGCAAGGAACGAATCAAACCAGCGGACAAATACAATGGTGGAATTGACAAAGATAAGGCCTGCCGCTATTGGGTGAGCATTGATAGCATCAATAAACGATTGCGCTATGGAAAAGGAGAAATGCGGCTAAGTGCTCGACTGATCGATTATCAGTATGACATCCCTTTGAATTTATTCAATAAAGAAAAAAGAAAGAATAATCAAAAGCATGTGTTCATCAATAAGCTCAATAGATTTAACGCATCGGAGGGTATTGAATTGGTTACACTTTGGAAAGATCCGGTTACGACCGAGCCTCCCGTCTCCGTCGTTCCTTCGCATAAGTTTACCATGGATGCTGCGGCATTGGGAACAGCGACCACCCCAACGAGCCTGTCAAAAGAATGCCAAATCCTTTATGGAAATGTAGCAGATTTTCAACTCAACACGCCCGACTTTCCAGACTTCGAACAAGCCATTGAATATAGCATCCGAACCAAAGGGTGTATCGGTCATAAAATTCTAAATTACAAAAAGAAACATAGTCCATTTGCATCCACCCCCGGTGCTCCAAAAAGTAAATATAAAGAGTTGTATTTGCGGATCACCCTTGGCTCTGCTCAGGGTGAATCCCCCGGAATTCCTTACGTTATGGAAATTTGGCCAGTTGGCTGTGCCTCGCCAGTACATCAGCATGGATCTACTCATGCAATCATCAAAGTCTTAAGAGGTAGTATTGATGTAGACCTTTATCGAATGTTGCCGATCGACCATTCGGTCAAAAAAGCGCTAAAGACGGCCACCTTCCATCCAAATGATGTGACCTATATCATGCCGGAGATCAATCAATTTCACATGCTGAAGAATAACCTTCAAAATACCGATACCTGTATCACCATTCAATGTTATTCTTATTCTCAGGATGACGATATTCACCATGCTAATTTTGATTATATAGAGCATAATGAGGTGGAGGAGTTTGATCCAATTTCGGATTATGACTTCTTGGATTTCAAAGCAAAGGTAAAGGAGGAATGGGAAGAATTTTTACAAAAAAGATTTTGGATGAAAGACTAAAGTACTTAAGAGTAGGTCTAAGTCCTCCTTGAAACATGAGTCATCCCAAATTTTTATAAATCTAATTTTTTGTTGTCGACCACCGAATCTTGATTAGCCTAGATAGAATTCAATCGATTTTATGAACTATTTATAGAACTAAGGGGGCTTTCATTTTTTGCATTGCTCAAAAAACGAAACA
>CAYQRA010000947.1:0-2636 GCA_964419315.1 uncultured Saprospiraceae bacterium
TCGAGTACAACAGTACTCGAAGCGAGTGACCCGCGAAAGCGGAAGGGATGCCCAATTCAATGACTTGCAAATAAATCATCTGTCTATTTTAAAACAACTTCAATAAGTGTTTAAACATAATTTGCCACATTAAAGTTTATTTTTGCGTAGAGAATCAATTCGTCCACAAAAATACGATAAATTTTTTTCCTTCTCTTTGGTGGACCACAGGAAAAGTCAAAAAATCTTTAAAATAGATACGCTTATGCAAAAGAAGCTAGATGCTTTTGGTCGACTATTGACCATTATGGATGAATTGCGAGAGGGTTGTCCTTGGGACCGAAAGCAAACCATGCAAAGTCTCCGGAATCTTACGATCGAAGAAACCTATGAATTGGCAGATGCTATTTTAGAAGAAGACTTAGCGGAAGTCAAAGAAGAAATAGGAGATATCATGCTCCATATGGTCTTTTACGCTAAAATCGCGGATGAGCAAAAAGCTTTTGATATCGCAGATGCTTTGAACGGAGTTTGTGAAAAATTGATTAATCGACATCCACATATCTATGGCGATCTGAAAGTGGCTGATGAAGAAGAAGTGAAGCAAAACTGGGAAAAATTGAAACTGAAAGAAGGTAAAAAGTCGGTCTTAGCGGGGGTGCCCAACTCTCTTCCAGCAATGGTTAAGGCATACCGAATGCAGGAAAAAACCAAGCAAGTGGGATTTGAATGGGAAAATGCAGCGCAGGTCTGGGAAAAAGTAGAAGAAGAAATGGGCGAGTTTAAAGAGACTTTGGATAATAATGAATCGGCAGCAAGAAGAGAAGAGGAATTTGGAGACTTATTATTTTCCTTGATTAATTATGCCCGGTTCCAAGATATTGATCCCGAAACAGCTTTAGAACGAGTCAATAAGAAATTCAAACAAAGATTTGAATACATAGAAGCCAAAGCTCCTAAATCCTTGGAAGAGATGACTTTAGCAGAAATGGATGCGCTTTGGAAGGAAGCCAAAACGAAGTGACCCCCAAGCCGAAGTCAGCAATGAAGTTTTAAAGACTTAACCAAGCGAGATATTTGTTGAGTTGGGCTAAGTACATGGGTATAGTATTTGTATTGTTCCTAGCACTGACATTGAACAGATACTTAGAATACGAAGCTCAAATTCAAAATGCCCTTAATCGACCGCCTAATACCCGAAGAATTTAGAAGTAATCCAAAGGATTATAGGTCGAGCAAATTGATTCTAATTGTCGATTTCATTTTAATGGCTTGTGCGACTGTTTTTATGTTTACTTTTTGGGGTATTGGGTTTAAACAAGGAGCTTATCTTGCTGCTTATACGATCGTCAATGCAGCAATTTTTCCATTTTTGATGTATTATTCCCGTAATTTTCTTTTATGTGGAAATTTCTTCTCCTTTAATAGTTGGGTAGTATTCTCAGGTTTAATCATCTTCTCAGGTGGGGTAGATTCCCCGTTTTTTATGTGGTTATTGAGTATTCCACCGATTGCTTTGTTCTATATGAGAGGAAAAGTAGCTCAGTTTTGGTTATGGCTGACGGTGACTACTGCGATAACGATAGCGATGACCCAGTTTTTTGGTATTTTTCATTTCCACCAACATATTGATGCGGCCTATCGTCCTTTGATTCTACTTTTTAATTATTCTGCACTCCTTATCCTATTTGTCTCGGTTTTCAATACCTTCAAAAGTGGATTTAAGCGGATTAATAAGAAAATGGCGGTAACGAATGGAAAATTGAAAGAATCCAATGCCGATTTGGAGCGTTTTGCCTACATCGCTTCGCATGACCTCAAAAGCCCTTTGCGAAATGTCTTGAGTTTTATCGAGTTATTTCTCAATCGCCAAGGCCATTCGATTGAGGCGGAGCCAAGAGAATACCTCAATATTGCCAGAGATAAGGCCAAGCATATGCTGGGATTGATCGATGATATTTTAGAGTATTCCAGAAGTAGTAATGTGGCACTTAAAGAGGAACGAGTGGACCTCAATAATACCTTGAAACTTATCTGTGATCAATTGCAAAATGATCCATTATATAGCCATGCTAATGTGACGATTTGGTCTTTGCCAACGCTTATTGGAGATGCCACAAGATTTCATCAGCTGTTCTTAAATATGGTGGAAAATGGCTTGAAGTATAATGATAATAAGGTGCCCAAAGTAGAAGTTTGTTATTTCTCAGAACAAGAAGAGCATTACTTTGTGATAAAAGATAATGGCATTGGCATTCCTGAAAAATTCCACAAAAAGATTTTCCAAATGTTTGAACGGCTGCACACGCCAGCTACCTATAAGGGGACTGGAATTGGTTTGGCAATCTGTATGAAACACGTCCAAGCCTATGGGGGGATAGTACGGGTAAAATCCCAAGAAGGGGAGGGAACCCAGTTTCACATTCGATTCCCGAAGAAAAATCTACCTGAGGCCACTGTTTCTGCTCCTCCTGCGGAGGAAATGCTTTCGATCTAAGCTCATTTTTAAGACTTTTTCTACAAAGTTTATTCTTTTTTTCCCGACTATTGATTTCCTACAACTTATTTTGTCTTATATCTTTTACAATCCAGTAAAAAGACTTACCTTTGCACTCGCTATAACTGATTTTCGTAATCACTAATGGTAACATTAGAAA
>CAYQRA010000948.1:0-2633 GCA_964419315.1 uncultured Saprospiraceae bacterium
AGCCTCAATCACTGGATAGTAATTGATGTCGATTACTTTATTCAAGTTGCGCGGTACCACTCTTGCGATCTCATAAAGACGTTGGTGGTCAAAAGCTCCGTTTTTCACAAATTTCCCTAAAGAAATCGAAGCGAGGTTACAAACCGCTACTTCATCGGGAGAAGTGTATTCCATGATCTCGGTACAGAGATTGGAAGACTTGATGGTTCCCAAATTCTTTTGGTTTGATTTTTTGTTGGCAGCATCTTTATACAAGATATAAGGAGTACCCGTTTCGATTTGAGATTCCAAAATAGCAAACCAAAGGTCCTGCGCTTTTACCGTTTTTCTTGCCCGGCCCTCTTCTTCATACTTATGGTACAAAGCTTCAAATTCACCACCATAACAATCATGCAATCCGGGTGCTTCGTTTGGACAGAATAAAGACCATTCCGCACCATCTTTTACTCTTTGCATAAATAAATCAGAAATCCACATGGCGTAAAACAGATCTCTCGCCCGCATTTCTTCCTTACCATGATTCTTTTTCAAATCCAAAAACTCGTGAATATCGGCATGCCAAGGCTCTAGATAGATAGCAAAAGCTCCTTTTCTTTTCCCGCCTCCTTGATCTACATAACGAGCAGTATCATTAAAAACTTTCAACATAGGAATGATTCCGTTGGAAGTCCCACCAGTACCTTTGATATAAGAACCTTTCGCTCTGATATTGTGAATACTCAAACCGATACCACCAGCAGATTGCGAAATCTTAGCACAGCGGGTCAATGTTTCAAAAATACCAGAGATGCTATCATCTGTAGCAGACAATAAGAAACACGAAGACAATTGAGGTTTTGGAGTACCCGCATTAAATAAAGTTGGCGTGGCGTGGATAAACCATTTTTCAGACATCAAATTATAAGTCTCCAAAGCAGCATCGACATCCTCGCCATGAATTCCCAATGCAGCTCTCATGAGCATGTGCTGTGGGCGTTCCACAACTTCCCCATCCATACGGAGCAAATAAGAACGCTCCAATGTTTTGAAACCAAAATAATCAAAGCTATAATCCCGATCATAAATAATGGCAGAATCAATTCGATCTGCATTTTTCATAATCATGTTGTGGGTAATTTCACTGATTAAACCAGCAGATTCGCCAGTTTTGGGATCGATATAATTGTACAAAGCCTTCATCGTACGAGAGAAAGACTTATCTGTATTTTTATGAAGATTAGAAACAGCGATACGTGCGGCAAGGATGGCATATTCTGGATGTTTGGGAGCCATGGTAGCAGCCGTTTCTGCTGCTAGGTTATCCAGTTCGGTGGTGGTTACACCATCGTATAGACCTTGAATTACTTTCTTACCAATCTCAATCGCTTCAATATAATGAGGATCGAGTCCATAACATAGTTTCTTTACTCTTGCGGTGATTTTGTCAAAACTTACGTCTTCCCGCTTTCCACTTCTTTTTACTACTTGCATAATCGGATAAAATTTGAGGGATTTAGACTATGTTTAAAAAACGACT
Organism: uncultured Saprospiraceae bacterium; assembly: GCA_964419315.1. Taxonomy (GTDB): domain Bacteria; phylum Bacteroidota; class Bacteroidia; order Chitinophagales; family Saprospiraceae; genus CALLVY01. The sequence goes on from CAYQRA010000948.1 coordinate 1,517, forward strand.
TTTAAGCATACCCTTGGATTTAATAATTAACTTGCTTCTTGTGTAGTTTTCTCTTATAGGAGGGCTAAAATTCTCTGTAATAAATACTTTGTCCTTTCGAAAATACTTTCATCATTTCGGTAAAAATTAGATTTCTTATCTGGCGCACAGTTAGCAATTGCACGCCAGATAAGCTATTCTTTTATAGAAATAAATAAGCTGACAAAGCAGTATTAGTATTCTAGAAATCTTCGTCTAGACTAAAGACTTGTTCATCACGCGAAGTCATGACTCCAGCTTTTTGGTAGTCTCCTACTCTCTTTTCGAAGAAATTGGTTTTCCCTTGTAGGGAAATCATATCCATCCATGGGAATGGATTTTCAACATTATAAGATTTGCCACAGCCCAAAGTAACTAAGAGGCGGTCTGCAACAAATTCGATATAAGTACACATCATTTCTGAATTCATCCCAATCAGTTTTACGGGGAGGGAATCAGAAACAAATTCTTTTTCTATTTCCACAGCATCCGTAATAATACCTCTTACGGTTTCTACTGGTAATTTATTGACGATATGGTCATTATAGAGTAGGCAGGCAAAATCACAGTGCATTCCTTCATCTCTTGAGATCAACTCATTAGAAAAAGTGAGTCCGGGCATTAAGCCTCGTTTTTTCAACCAATAAATAGAGCAAAAAGAACCGGAGAAGAAGATTCCTTCTACCGCAGCGAAAGCGATTATACGCTCTTGGAAAGAACCATTGTCGATCCAACGCAAAGCCCAATCTGCTTTTTTCTTCACACAATCCATATTATCCAGTGCATTGAAGAGATAGTCTTTCTCTTTATTGTCCTTGATATAGGTGTCGATGAGTAAAGAATAAGTTTCCGAATGGATATTTTCCATCATAATCTGAAAACCGTAGAAAAATTTGGCTTCGGTATATTGCACCTCGCTCACAAAATTTTCTGCTAAATTTTCATTGACAATCCCATCACTAGCTGCGAAAAAAGCCAATACATGTTTGACAAAATGCTTTTCGTCATCATTCAATTTCTCCCAATCCGTCATGTCTTGTGATAAATCAATTTCTTCGGCCGTCCAAAAACTAGCTTCCGATTTTTTGTACCAAGCCCA
>CAYQRA010000949.1:0-2622 GCA_964419315.1 uncultured Saprospiraceae bacterium
TCGTTACGACTTACAAGTCGTAGACGGATCAACGTTGAGGTCTCCGACCTCGAATGCTAGGTAATTGATATGTGCTACTCAACAAGAAGTGGTGTCGGTCGGGAGACCGACACTTAGATCCGCATATTACCTGTAGGTAATAGCGAACAATCGGGTTTAGATTTTAATTACGGTGTATTTTTTAGGAGAAAAAATGTGGAGCATCAATAGATCTGAAAGGTAGGTTCCAAAACATCATTTCCGAAACGAAGTAAGGGCTACCTTCCAGATAGCCCTTACCTTTGCCTAATAAATGTATATACCTCCTACTGAACAATCACAATCTGATACCATTGCCGACTGTTTTCCCCAATGATCTGACAAGTATAAATCCCTGCCGCTAGATGGGCTAGCGAAATCGAATTCATGCGATCCCTAAGCAATTCTGATTGAACCGTTCTCCCGAGCGGGTCAACAATTCGCAATTGCAATTCCTCCTCTGATCCCTGCAGCTCAATGTTCAACTGCGAAGAAGCCAGTAAAGGATTGGGATAGATTTTAATAGCTAAATCCTCTCCTACTTCCTCCTGATCGTCCTTCGCCTTGCGCAAGACCGGGGAATCCAATTTAACCATCATAAATTGACCAAAATCATCAATGCCATAAAAATGAGCAAAGACATGTAGGCTGTTCTCACTCATGCGATCTGCCACTTTTACAAAAGTCCAATCTTCACTTCCATAGCTCGACCTTTTTAGCAAGGCGATTTGGCTAGGATCATCTGAAGCCAACAAATCTAAATGAGCAATTTTTAAATCATACACATCATTGGTATTGGAGTGATTATAAATGGCTCGGTAGCTTTTATCGTAAACCTGCAGGACGCTTCCCAGCGTTCCATTTGGCAATGATACACTTGCCACTTGTGAGTTATGTGGCTTGGCATCAATTCTGGTAATGACTATATCACTATCTACCCAATTGCTTCCAACGGTTATAAAGGCACTTTGATGAACGAATTGATTGTTTCCTTGCAATAAGCTTTTGGCGGTACCCAGTTTCGGTCCTCCCATAGGCAGCGGAGCAGGGACATAGGATAACGGAGCCGAAGTTTTTAACCTTCTTAAAGATACATTTTCTAGGGGTCGAGTTCCTTCTTCGTTGAATTGAATATAGCGGAGCAGTTCATTCGTCGCTCCCGGAAGGCTACTTCCTTTGTATTCTATTTCCCGAGCAGGAACATGGATAATCGTACGAAGATCTTCTAGGCTTTTGGCGACTCCCCAAAAACGAATTTCGTCGATTTGTCCTTTAAATCCTCCTCTTCCAATTTCGATATCATATTCGGCGGTATTGAGCTGGAGACCATTATTTTGATATACTATTTCCCCGTCGATGGTTAAGAGCAAGGAATTGTTTTTGTAAACGATTGCGAAATGATGCCAGTCATTGGACAAACTGGGAACAAGGAAGGTATGATGCAAACCATCATTAAATTGCCAAGCAAATTCGGTAGCTTTTTCAGTTGTTTTAAATTCAAGAATGTCATGGGATCCATTTGCGATTGCTGGGTTTCCAATCGAAATCAAACTACCTCCATTGAAGGTATCTATTTTGGCCCAAAAATCAATGGTTCTTTCAGCCTTTCCATTATATTCCGACAGGTATGGCATGCTTATACTTTCATTCCCTTCCAAATTCAAAGCCGTACCTGCTGGTAATTGGATCGACAAGGGAGCCGTTTCTTTAGCATTGCCATCGACTTCATATTCTAATCTAAAAAAGTATTTATCCCCAGTATTGATCTTACTGGCAGCAGGAAAATGCAACAGCTGTGAAATGGTTTCATCCGCTGTATAAACTTGGGTATTTAGCGGATCTAAATTGACCCAACCTGCGCCAAGATTATATTGAAATTGAATATTTGAAATCGGTAGTCCCGCTACTGGTAAAACATGAGCATGAAGATCGGTATTCCAAACTTTAGTATGCAATCCACCGATCGGAATAATCTCTGCTTCACAGCCAAACTCACCACCCGTAATTTCTATGGCCTTACAACGGCGCCCTTCGATTTCAATGCCTCCGGAATCTCTATAGATCGGAGCAATGGCAATCCATTCTCTCCATTCTGTTTTACCAAGTTCCGCTAGTCCGTCTATATCAATATTATTCAGCACTACGCTCGTTTCGTCATTCGTATACTGTACTGGCTGAATTTCTTTATCGCTTAATCCTAGTCGATACACTCGATAGTCATTGGCTCCCGCAATTGAATTCCAACTAAATTCTGCCGTTCCCGTACCTCCGGTATTACACAGACTTAGCATCGTCAGATTCTTGACGGTTTTGCAAATAGTGATGTCCCCACTTTCGCTGACCGCTCCCGGAATCAAATTGCCATTTTTATCAAAAGCGCGGATTCGAATTCTGGTAACTGTAAAATTATCAATCGTCCCAAATCGAGTTTCAATATCGTCTAGATCTAATAAATAATGGCGATCCTCATTATGATCATAGTTCGTAGGATTCCCTGCATAATCTTGATTCTGAATCGTTTCTACCAATTTCCAACTTCCGTGGAGGTACATTTCTATTCGAAACTGGTCATTATTGGCAAGCACCGTGGCGTCTCCTTTAAAG
>CAYQRA010000950.1:0-2597 GCA_964419315.1 uncultured Saprospiraceae bacterium
TTGACTAAGGGGTGTTTGGGTAAAAATGGAGCAAGACTTTCGTTGACACAAATAGGGCCCATTCCGGGGCCACCTCCTCCATGAGGAATCGCAAATGTTTTATGCAAATTGAGGTGACACACATCGGCGTCGATATTGCCGGGGCTAGTCAAGCCCACCTGTGCATTCATATTGGCACCGTCCATATATACTTTTCCTCCATGATCATGAATGATCTTACAGATTTCTTTAATGGCGGTTTCAAATACACCATGCGTAGAAGGATAGGTCACCATTAAGGCGGCCAAACGATCACTGTATTTTTTGGCTTTTTCTTTGAGATCTTTTACAACAATATTTCCTTGGTCATCGCAATCTACAACGACGACGCTCATTCCCGCCATTACTGCCGAAGCAGGATTGGTACCATGCGCAGAAGAAGGAATCAAAGCAATGTTTCGATGAAAATCTTTGCGCGATTCATGATAAGCACGGATTGTCATCAAACCAGCATATTCTCCTTGTGCGCCAGAGTTGGGTTGTAAAGAACAAGCACTAAAGCCAGTGACTTCCGAAAGATAGGCTTCTAATTCTTTGAAAATCTTTTGATAACCTTTGGTCTGATTGAGCGGAGCGAAAGGGTGAATATTGGCAAATTCTGGCCAGCTTACTGGAAATAATTCTGTCGCTGCATTGAGTTTCATGGTACAAGAACCCAGTGCAATCATAGAATGCGTAAGCGATAGATCGCGATTTTCGAGGCGTTTGATATAACGCATCATATTGGTTTCTGTATAATAACTATTGAATACCGGATGGCTCAAGTATTCGGTATAGCGAACCAGCTTTGCAGGAACTTTTAATTTTTTGGGTAAAGTATATCTGCCATTGTCTTTTGCTCTTTTGCGTTTGGCAAATAGGGTCACTATCGCTTTTAAGTCTTCTTCTGTTACCGTTTCATCCAAAGAAACTTGTACTCCCGTTGGCGTATAAAAGAAATTGATGCCCTGAGCGATGGCTGCTTTTTCTAGCACTGCTTTTTTTCGTTGATCCAAAACGATATGCAGGGTATCAAAGAAAAATTTATTGCTTTGCTCATAACCCAATTTAACTAGTTTATTATTGAGCAAACTGGTCATCCCATGTACCCGTTGAGCAATGGCTTTGATTCCTTTTGGGCCGTGATAAACAGCGTACAGACTAGCCATGATGGCCAATAGTGCTTGAGCAGTACAAATATTGGAAGTTGCTTTTTCTCTGCGGATATGTTGCTCCCGAGTTTGGAGTGCCATGCGCAAAGCAGACTTTCCTTGGCTGTCTTGAGAAACCCCAATGATGCGTCCAGGGATTTGGCGTTTAAATTTTTCTCGAGTAGCAAAGTACGCAGCGTGTGGGCCACCATAGCCCATGGGGACCCCAAATCTTTGGGTATTACCCACTACAGCATCAGCGCCCCATTCTCCCGGAGGAGTCAGAATCGCAAGGCTGAGGATATCAGCAGCTACGGTGATGTATACATTTTGAGCATGGGCTTTTTCAGCAAATTTTCGAAAATCTTCGACCTGCCCATCTTTACCCGGATATTGTAATAAGACGCCAAAAGTCTTTTCTTTGAATTCATAAGTTTTCCAATCACCAACTACGATTTTGACATCCAGTGGCTTCGCTCTGGTTTTTAGTACGGCCAGCGTGCTGTCATAAACATTTGCAGAAACAAAAAATTCATTGGCTACTTCCCCTTTGTTTCTTTTATTTTTCTGCGCAAAAAACATAGCCATTGCTTCAGCTGCTGCCGTTCCTTCATCCAAAAGAGACGCATTGGCAATGGGCATCGCGGTGAGATCACTCACCATCGTTTGAAAATTGAGTAAAGCTTCCAAGCGGCCTTGTGCAATCTCTGCTTGGTAAGGGGTGTATTGGGTATACCAACCTGGGTTTTGGAATACATTTCTCAAAACAACAGAAGGAGTAATCGTACCATTATAACCTTGACCAATATAAGACTTGAAAGTTTTGTTGAGTTTGGCGATATCCTTTAGATCGCGGAGGTATTGAAATTCAGAAACAGCAGCAGGGATTTTCAATTTCCCTTTGATGCGAATATTCGCAGGCACGGTTTCATTGATTAATTGATCTAGCGTTTTGGCTTTTGTGGCCTTGAGCATTTCAGGTAAGTGATCATTATTGATTCCGATATGACGATCGACAAATTGGTCGTAAAAATCTTTTTGGCTCATAGTTTAGACTTATCAAGTTTAATGATTTCAAAAAGTAAAATCTATCTTTCAAGGAAGTAGACAAAAAACGTAAGTTATTGTTTATCAATCCTTAAAAAATGAAAATAATATTGTACACAAAGGGAAATACTGTCTCTGTCTAGTAATTGGACTGCAAAGGTAAAAAAACCATTGAAAATAAAGGAATCCAAGCGGAAGAAAGGTCTACAAAAAAAGTTGATTCTTTAGCATAAATACAAAAAAAGAGACTGAAATAAGGGAAAGAACGAGTGTGGATTGATCAAAAGCTCAGAATCGCTTTTCTTGGTATACTTTTGGCGATGAAGTATAGACATTCCATGATCGTTTGTTGTTTTGTATCTATTGCCTTATCTTAGCATA
>CAYQRA010000951.1:0-2589 GCA_964419315.1 uncultured Saprospiraceae bacterium
CGCTATTCTTTAGGCTGTTTGAGCATTCCTAATAAAGGAATTGGAAAATAACGCTCCTAACTTGTGGTCAAGATACAGGGCCTTTTAGTCGAGCATGGAGCGAATAATGCAAAGGATGTATTTATTTTTATTAAATATTAGTAATGTTTTGAAGAATGCACGATTGACGAAAAAGCCTAAACTTTAATCCTAAATTTTAATTCTAAGCATAGAATAGGCTATAGGAAAACTGGTCTTACAAGTTGTCACTACTCCGAACCCCTAGGTTCTTTTTTAGTAAAAGGTGCTTTTACGCAAATGATTTATAAAATCAATTTCCAGTTTATTCCTGTTGCACACAATGAACCGAGGTTAAGAAAATGGTATTTTGTTTCTACCTGATAATGGGTATATGGATTTAGAATGGATGAAAATCAGCTGTGTTTGAATGATCTGAGCGATAAGGGGGAGCTAGAATGGAAAGGATTACATAAATTTTGGATCTAATTTTAAAACTACTTCTAAATAACCCGAATAGGATTTCCTTAAGCTTTGTCGAAGTATTATCTTTGCAGCCGATATCAACAACTAAAAATAACCTCACCTTCATTCAAAAAGGATAATCGTCAAAATCTATGAGTAACATTCAAGAAATTCCAGCAGTTTTGCTTTTAGAAGATGGTACTGTTTTTCATGGCCAAGCCATCGGAAAGCAGGGGACTACCAGCGGAGAAATTTGTTTTAATACTGGTATGACTGGTTACCAAGAAATATTTACAGATCCATCTTATTTTGGACAGATGATGGTCACTACCAATGCACACATTGGCAATTATGGAACTGCCGATGCGGATTTGGAATCAGATAGTATCAAGATCGCAGGACTGATCTGCAAAAATTTCAATTATAAAAAATATTCGAGGCAACTAGCGGATCAATCTATCCAACATTATCTAGAGGAAGGAGGCTTGGTGGGAATCTGTCGGGTAGATACTCGAGCGATTGTTCGCCACATCAGAAGTAAGGGGGCGATGAATGCCATCATTTCTTCTGAAACGACCGATGTAGAAGATTTGAAAAAGCAATTGGCCAAAGTGCCAGCTATGGAAGGCTTAGAATTGGCATCCAAAGTAAGTACTAAAGAAGCCTATACGCTTGGTAAAGATACCGCGACTTACAAAATTGCCGCCTTAGACCTCGGAATCAAAAAGAACATCCTACGAAATTTTGTAAGTAGAGATTGTCAGGTAAAAGTATTTCCAGCTAAAACTTCCTACGAAGAACTAAAGGCATGGAATCCTGATGGCTACTTTTTATCCAATGGCCCCGGTGATCCAGCACCAATGGATTATGCCGTGACTACGGCTAAAGCAATTCTTGCAGATGATCGCCCACTCTTTGGAATCTGCCTAGGACATCAAATCTTGGCATTATCCGTAGGTATTCCAACCTATAAAATGCACAATGGCCACCGTGGAATCAACCATCCAGTAAAAAATTTAATCACTGGAAAATGTGAAATTACCAGCCAAAATCATGGCTTTGGAGTAAGCCCCGAAGCGCTGGAAGCCAATAAAGAAAAAATCCAAATTACTCACCTTAACCTAAATGACCAAACAGTAGAAGGCATTCAAATTTTGAATCATAAGGCTTTCTCCGTTCAGTATCACCCCGAAGCTTCTCCAGGTCCACATGATTCCAACTATCTTTTCGATCAGTTTATCGATTTGATTAAAGCGGATAAGGACAGTGAAGAAAAATCAGGGGCATTTTCAAACTCTATTACCAATTAAACAAAAATGAGTGAAATTATTGACATCCGATCTCGAGAAATTTTAGACTCTCGAGGAAATCCTACTGTTGAGGTGGAGGTACTAACTGAAGATGGTGCGATGGGCCGTGCGGCAGTTCCTTCCGGTGCATCTACTGGAAAATATGAAGCCGTTGAACTTCGCGACGGCGACAAAAAACGATTTATAGGAAAAGGCGTTTTAAAAGCTTGCCAAAATATTGAAGACACCATTTCTCAAGAGTTGATTGGTGTAGAAATTAGTGAGCAAAGATATATCGACCAGTTGATGATCGACATGGATGGTACGCCTAATAAGTCAAATTTGGGAGCCAATGCTATCTTGGGCGTTTCTTTGGCGGTAGCCAAAGCAGCGGCTGAAGAGTATGGAATGCCTTTGTATAATTATCTGGGCGGTGTCAATGCACATGTCATGCCGGTACCAATGATGAACATTCTTAATGGTGGTTCGCATGCGGACAATAGTATCGACTTCCAAGAGTTTATGATCATGCCAGTAGGAGCAGAGGTTTTCTCTGAAGGATTGCGCATGGGAGTAGAAGTTTTCCATGAATTGAAATCGGTCCTCAAGAAAAAAGGATACTCTACTAATGTAGGAGACGAAGGAGGTTTTGCTCCAAGTATGAAATCCAACCACGAAGCCATCGAAACCGTTCTACAAGCGATCGAATCTGCTGGATACCGTCCGGGAGAAGATATCTTAATCGCGATGGATGCTGCGGCTTCTGAGTTTTATAATGAAAAGGAAAAAGTATACCATTTCCACCAAAGTACTGGAGATAAATTGACCAGTGATCAAA
>CAYQRA010000952.1:0-2587 GCA_964419315.1 uncultured Saprospiraceae bacterium
AAGGGCTATCTGGAAGGTAGCCCTTACCTCGTTTTAGCAAATGGTATTTTGGAACCTTTTCTCTTATGAAATATTAGGAGCTACCTTCCAGATAGCTCCTACATTTGCTTAAAAAAGCCTTTCTTGCTAATCTTTAGACTCCTAAGAAACATCTTCTTTCGAAAATTTTTCTGTTTTAAATAAACCCCAAGCAGCATCCAAGAAACTCAAAAAGGCACAAAATTACCCTCCAAAATTACCGTTCAGAACATATTTCCTACCATTCAGAACATTTCAAACCGAATTTTTGGAAGTTTTTTTCTCTGCCAATATCTTGCATTCCAGTTATTGTCAAAACAATTTTTTTAACCCTTAAAAACAATTTAATTATGAAAAATTCAATGAAATTATTCGGATTCCTATTATTCGCCCTCACGCTTTCTTTTATGGCTTGTAAAGGGGAGATGGGAGATGTTGGTCCTGCTGGTGCAGATGGTGTCGCTGGAGTAGCTGGCCCTGCTGGTGCCGATGGCGCTGCTGGTGTAGATGGCACAAATGGAACTAACGGTGCAGACGGAACTAATGGTGCAGACGGAACTAATGGTGCAGATGGTGCAAAAGGAGACAAAGGTGATCAAGGAGACAAAGGAGACAAAGGAGAAGATGGTAATGCTAACGTAATCAGTTCAGATTGGGAAGCAATAGCTTATAGTCCTGCATCTGGAATTTTTGGCACTTATTCTATGAGTGCTCCTGAAATTACTACTGAAGTATTAGACAAAGCATTGATTCTTGGCTATCTAAGAGTAGGTAGTTTTGTATATGCGCTTCCCAAAGCATGGCAGTCTGCTTCTCAACTTTTTGATGCTTCTATTACAACGGGATCTTATAGATTTCAATACTACTCAACAAATACCTGGACTCCACCAACAAACTTAGAAGGTAAATACGTAATTATCCCACCAGCAGGAAGAGTAGCAGCAGAAGGAAGTACCAATCCTAAAACAGCTATCCTACAAGAATTTACAGATGCAGGTGTAGATATTGAAGATTATGATCAGGTGGCTAAATTTTTAGACCTAAAATAATCTGTTGAAAATAGTGAGGGACTACCTTCCAGATAGCCCCTCACTTGTTTTAAGAAATCCTCCAGAAAACAAATTAAAGGGTTCAAGGTCAGAAGACTAATCCTCTGCTATCTTGAACCCTCTTCTCATTTCCTACTCTCCGATAATTGGCTAACTTTGTTGTTCCTAGATTCACCCATCAATGGATAACAAACGTACTTTTCTCCAAGGCTTTTTCTTATTGCTCGTGGCCATTCCCTTGTTCTATAACCTGGCAGGCCCCGCGATCTTTATCTTCGATGAAGCCATCTATGCCAATAATGCCTTGGAAATGGCGATGTATGGCGATCCATTGGTTTTAAAAAATAATGGCCTCACCGATCTATACAATACCAAACCTCCTTTAGTTATTTGGCTACAAAGCCTAGCGATCCAAATCTTGGGTCCGACAGAATGGGCGATTAGATTGCCTTCGGCCTTAGCGGCTTTGGGGACAGCTTTTTTACTCCTTTTATTTTCCCACCGTAGCCTAAAAGATTATCGGATCGGACTGGTAGCTATCCTGGTTTTAGTGACTTCCAGCGGCTACCTCCGCAACCACGTTGCTCGCTCTGGCGACCTCGATGCGATGTTGGTTTTTTGGATCACCTTTTACTCTTTATTGGCTTTTGATTATTTGCTAAACCCGAAAGGCAAAAAAGACAAATGGTATTTTACCTGGATTGGCCTGGGGGTCTTTTTGGCTTTTATGTCCAAGTCGGTCGCGGGCTTAATGCCCTTGTTGGGTTTGGCCTTGGCGGCTTTATTGCAAAAGCAATTGATCGCTATTTTAAAAAAGCCTTACCTCTATGTGGTCGCAGGAAGTGTCGCTTTCGCTTGCCTGGGCTATTACGGATTGCGCGAATATGCTGCCCCCGGTTATCTCGACAAAGTGATCTTCTCCGAGTACCGCCGTTTTACCGAAAATATCATGCCCTGGCAAGAACAGCCTTTTGGTTTTTATTGGGAAAACATGTGGACGCGCTCTTATTTTATGCCTTATTTGAAGAGCTTACCGCTGGCTTTGGTTTTGGGTTTATGGGGGGGAGAAAAAAAAGAAGCGCAAGGCGTCTTAAATGCTTTTACCAAAATGGCGGCGGTGTTTTGTCTCAGTTATTTTCTTTTGATTTCTTATCCGAGTGTAAAGCTCAATTATTACGATGCGCCTTTGTATCCTTTTTTGAGTTTGCTGATTGGCGTGGGATTGGTACAGTTTTGGAAAATATTGGAGTCTTTTGTAGTGCTAGGGAAGGGGAGACGATTGGGTGATCTTTGGTTGGCACTCTTGCTCGTAGTCTTGTTTTTTATTCCTTATAAAAAATCTTGGACGAACATTCAAAATAGCGAACCCACTTTTGCATTGGAGCGCGAAGGCCATTTTATTCGCCACCTAAAAAAATCAAATCCATCGCAGAAAGATTATAAAGTCCTGATGTATAGCAAACACTCGGAATTATTCGACCAAGCTAATTTTTACATCAAAGGCGCCAATCATTTTGAAG
>CAYQRA010000953.1:0-2587 GCA_964419315.1 uncultured Saprospiraceae bacterium
CCTAAAGCCTCTTCTTTTTTATCCTTAAAAATCATTGAACTCGTGGTATATCTTGCTTTTAGTAAAGTTGGGCTAGAGAAAAATAAAGTTATGTACTGTGTTTGTTGTATCAATGGGCTAAGGAGCGCTTAGCTTTTCTACTATTCAAAGATAAGGAAATGATTGAAAATTTTTACTGGTATCAGGGGGATATCAGGATATTATAAGTCAAATGGCTAGAGTCCATCGACAAATCAAGAGAGAATAAGAGTAGAGGGCTAGTATAAATTCCGTTTTTATCTGATTTTGCTACTTTTTATCTGTTTTTCCTTCAGTAGCAAGCTTGGCTTTGCGAAGGATTTTTTGATCATTATTACTTTCGTAAATGGTGTAATTCTCATATTTGATAGGATCTGTTTCGGCCCAGATGTCCTTACCAATATTACATAGTACGACCAATTCTTCATAAATTTTATTGCCCTGCTTAATACGATTTTCTACAGCAATATCTCGATCTGCCACCTTGTCTTGTTGAATATTAAGGGCATTCTCAAAATTACGACAAGTATCGACTACCTTTTGGATATTATTTTCACTAATTCCCACATCTGCCAGAAAATCAATTTGTTGTCGAGCTACCCGAGCTACTCTGCGTCCACAGAAAAGCAATTGCGCATCAGTCATATCTCCCATTTTGGCGGTTCCAAATTTCCGATACCTCCCAGAACGATTATTATACTTGATCGCTACCCTGGTCATAATGCTGCGAATCGCAGATTTGAGCTTTTCGGAGGCGGTACTTTTCTTTTCTGTGGTCAACATTTGGTCGCCTACCAATTCATCATCGTCTGGTAGATTACGAAACTTATCGCACATGGCTAAAAATTTGGCGAGTCTTTGCTTGTCATATCCATATTGAGCAAAAGAGGGGAGATCTCGATTGGCGGCTTTGATCCGCTCCATGCACTGTAAATAAAGGTCGGCATCTGGATAATTATATTGACGGTGGCTGGCTTGCTTTTTCATCTATATAGTGTTTTTACAAATATAACAGGCTTATCGCAGAAAAACAAATCCTTGCAAAGTAAAAATCATTTTGTTTCTTAGGGGTTAATTCTTTTCCTCAGTCGGAATTTTCTTGCTAGTTAAAAATTTTAATTATTATACTTTAAAAGAAATAATAATGCCTAGGAATTTAAATAATTGGGGAAGTAAGACTAGATATCCAGAGAATGGGGGATTAACTAGCTATGGGATAGCCCTTTAGAATCTTTGCCCAAAAGTAAAAAATAGACGGATTTAGGCGAAAATATTACCAAAGTCTTTATCTTTGATGCGGACTTTGAGCAACAAAGAAGTCCATCTAGCAGCAGATTGCGGCATCTCATGTACACCGGTTAGTACGGAACCGCCGCAGTTATAATCTCATGCTTTTGAGCGTTGTAAGACTTACAACACGATCTCAGTTGCAGAATCCCCCCCGGATTCTGCATTTTTATTTGCCTTCCTTTTCCAACTCTCGTATTCCAAAATCCTATAATATTTACCTTTTTTAACTTTAAGGAGCCCAAAATAGACTCTTCCCAATAGTTAAAGTCTCCTAAGGAAAAGTTATTAGAGATTTATAGCATACTTATTGCAGTTTTTATCCCGTTAATACATCGAAATCGTTTGAATTCCTTTAATCGCCTATTGAAGCTGTTCTTATTTTCCTTGTTGCCAACAATCTAAAACATTAAACAGCTTCAGTAACAAATTTAAAACCTATGCGAATTACCCCAATCTCTGCCCTTTTCTTATTACTGGGAACCGTATTGATTTTTAGCTCCTGTAGAAAGGATGAGGATATCTCCGTAGATGTACCGAGTACTGCCAAATATTATCGACTCAATGCTTTTGAAGTAGATGTGGAACCCAATGATCGGCTAGTGAAAGTTCTTTTTCAGGTAAAAGATTATGAAAATAACGGGGTGTCTGGTTTGCGCGCGGAAGATTTTGATGTTTATGAAAATAATGGTCGGATCGACCTCGAATCGGAAGTACGGATTGCACCAGATTCTATTCCTTATCGACTCAAGACGGTTTTGCTACTCGACCTTTCTCGCTCCGTAGAAGGCTTTGTAGATCAAATCAAAGAAGCGGCCATTGCTTTGGTCAATAAAAAATTGCACAATCAAGAAATTGCTATTTATACTTTTGACTCTAAAGTCAATATCATCCAAGATTTTACCATTGTCAACGACAAACTCATTACAGCAATTAATAACATCCCAGCCACCAATCTAACCAACTCGACCAATCTCTATGGAGCCATACAAAGTGTGGCCAATCTATGGACAGACATTTATACCACCTCCAATATCGAAGATGGTAGCTTGGTGATCTTTACAGATGGTCGCCACAATGCGACTCCTGCGATTACGCTCGATGATGCCATGCGCGCTTTGGATGGAAAAAAACGATACATCGCTGCATTGAGTAGTGAAGACTTAGATGAAACTTCCCTTAAAACATTGGCTCAAAATGATAAGAATTATTATCAAGCAGATAATGTAGAATCCATTGAAAATATGTTTTTGAGTATCCAGAAAGAAATTCGAGGTCTATC
>CAYQRA010000954.1:0-2583 GCA_964419315.1 uncultured Saprospiraceae bacterium
TGCGTAATCCCCAGCACCTTTCTTGATCAAAGCCAAGTAATAATAAGCTTCAGGAAAAGCACCTCCTCCTTCTATAACCCTGACATACAGCTCTTTAGCAATATCATATGCTTGAAAATTTCTAGCGGCTTCTGCGGCTAAAAATTGCAATTCTAAATTTTCAGGTGCCTTTTCTGAAGCTTGTCGATAATATTCCATCGCCGAATAATAATCCTTTTCCACCATTGCTTTGGCACCCGCTTTTTTGAAAGCTTTTAGCGTCTGGGCATTTACCGAGGTAAACAGACCAAGCAATAGACAAGAGATTAGTAATCGTAAATTCATAAGGAAATTAAAACAGTGGACAGGCTCTAAATTCTTTTAGAGGTTTGACTTTGGTGATGGAATAAATTGCAGAGATTTCTGGTCCACCTCTTCCGCGAGTGGCAACTCTCAATTCAGAAAGATTGACATCAAAAGACAAACCAACCGTCCAGTCTTGATAATAAAATTTGACCATCGGAACCAAAGCATCATTGATCCCCACAAAGCGATAATATAGACCGAGAGATACGGCGATCTTTTTTTCTTTTTCTTCGGATAAAAAATAACGAACATCCCCTCCCACGATTCCTTCATTATAAACGCCCATCAATTGCCCAAAGGCAGCCAAATAAAAATCCATTCTATCCAGATTAGGAAAATTTAACCAGCCATTAGAGTAAATGGTAAAGCGAAAAGGAAGTCGACTACTTTGGGAATTATAAAAATCAAGAGCAGGACGATTTAGATGAAATACCCCAATCCCAACATTCCCCGAAGAGCTACCCAATCTTCCTCGATCACTTTTGATGTGAACATTGATACCTGCAGAAAAATCAGAATAAGAAAATCCATTACCACTCAAATCATTTTCTCGAGTAGATCGATTCGGATCAAATTTTTCACCATCGTATTGATTGGCAAAACGTAGTTGACTAATGTCTAAAGCTCTTTGTCCTCTACCATATTGAAATCCACCAGTCAAAATATAATTGTCGTTTAAAACTCGAGAATAATTAAGACTGAGCCCTAGCTGGGTCAAGCGATATCGAGCATCACCAGCTTGATCATAATTAAAAAGTAAGCCACCAGCAAAAAAGCCTTCCTCATGCCCCGGTAAATAATATTTCATTTCAAATGATCCCATGAATGTCAAATAGGGAACGGGAACGGATTGCCATTGACTCCGATAAACGCTAGAAATGCGATAATCCGGTTTCATCACCCCAACCAATGCAGGATTGATATTTTGCATGGCATGATTAAATTGGGAGAAATGAAGATCTTGGCTCTGGAGGAGCTTAGGACAAAAAGCGGAAGCTAGGATCAAACAGAAGAATATTGCCTTACCAGAGTAAGAACAAATTGGAAGAATGGGTAAAATGTGCTTTTGTAGGTTCAACTTGGTGATCATTGCTTTAGATTAGCAAGCTAATAAATATTTAGGTCTTCCGGGTAGCTCAAGGGCTCCTTTGTTTTTTGTAAGTCAAAAAAATGCAAGAATGGGTAGCAAATAATTATGTATTTTGAGCCAATCAACTGACTTTTTTACCTCAAACTCAAGGAAAATGTTGCAAATTGGAATAACTGGTGGTATTGGAAGTGGTAAAACCACCGTTTGTAAAATTTTTGAGACGCTTGGTATCCCTGTTTATTACGCAGATACTCAGGCCAAAAGGTTGATGATCGAAGATTTAGAACTAATAGAGCAGGTTAAGGCCATTTTTGGGACAGATTCCTACTTCGAAGATGGGAGTCTCAATCGTAAATATATTGCTGGAATTGCCTTCAGTGATCCGGCAAAATTGGCTCAATTGAATGGTGCCGTTCACCCTGCTGTTGCCCGCGATGGAATTCGATGGAATGCAGAACAAATGGAAGTCCCCTATACTTTAAAAGAAGCAGCTTTGCTTTTTGAAAGTGGTTCGCACAAAAGTTTGGATAAAATAATCTGTGTGTCGGCTCCTTTAGAAGTGAGAATCAAAAGGGTAATCATCAGAGACGATGTAAGTAGAGAAGCAGTATTGGCTCGTGTTAAGCAACAGATTCCGGAGGAAGAAAAAGTAAAATCATCTGATTTTGTAGTTGATAATGATGGGGATCAAATGATTATTCCTCAGATTTTAAAAATTCATCAAGACCTATTGAGCCTAGTCAAAAAAAACACCTAACTCCCTAATAAACAATAACTTAAAACAGCATCAAGCTTTATCCATACGGATAATTTTTGGATAGAAACTCCCAAGTACTTCTACTAAATCACTTTGGCATTTCATTACTTCATGAATGTCTTTATAGGCCATAGGAGCTTCATCGATTCCACTTCCGATCACTTCTACCCCATTTTTTTTCAACACGCTGCGAACTTCTTTTTTAGTAAAGGAAAGTTTGGCTTTTTTCCTTGACATCGCTCTGCCCGCTCCGTGAGAAGCCGAAGAAAGCGATTGATTTTCACCTTTTCCTTTGACTATAAACCCCGGGGCGGTCATCGATCCTGGAATCACCCCTAAAACATCCTTACCTGCTGGAGTTGCTCCTTTTCGGTGTACGATTACTTCTCTC
>CAYQRA010000955.1:0-2580 GCA_964419315.1 uncultured Saprospiraceae bacterium
GGGTGATGGAATTAGAATGGCATCTTTTTGCCCTGATTTTTATTTTGGGTGCAGGGTATGCCTTTAAGCATGATCGGCATGTCCGCGTGGATTTGTTTTACGACCAATTTTCTCCCCGCGATAAAGCTTGGGTCAATTTATCTGGTGCCATTTTGTTTTTAATTCCTTGGTGTGTTTTGATGATCTATGTTTCCTTTTTTTATGCATTAGGTAGTTTTCAAATTGGCGAAGGATCGCCCAATCCGGGGGGCTTGCCTTATCGCTTTTTGATTAAAGGAGCCATCACACTTGGGATGTTTTTATTATTACTTCAAGCCTTGGCGAGTGTCGCACAGTCGATTCTGGTACTGCGAGGGAAAGAGGAAAAAGAATCCATCATTAGTGCCCCAACCAACCAATAGAAAATGGAAATACTCGCCTTATTACTTTTCTTAAGTATTTTTATCCTGATCCTTTATGGCTATCCGGTGGCTTTTACGATGGGAGGAATTTCTATCATTTATGGCTTCTGTTTTTTGCATGCGGCCGATTTTTCTGCTTTGCCTCCGCGGATTGTTGGGGTCATGGGGAATATCATTTTACTAGCGGTTCCGCTTTTTATTTTTATGGGGATTATGTTGGAAAAGTCGGGGCTGGCGGAAAGTCTCTTGGAAACGATGGCGATGCTTTTTGGTCGAATGCGGGGTGGTTTGGCCGTATCGGTGGTGATTGTTGGAGCTTTGCTGGCGGCTTCTACAGGGATCGTCGGTGCGACGGTGATTACGATGGGTTTGATTAGTTTGCCGACGATGTTGAAGCGTGGATACCAGCCAGAACTGGCCACAGGGACGATTGCTTCCGCAGGAACCTTAGGACAAATTATCCCTCCTTCTGTCGTTTTAGTTTTATTGGGGAGTGTCCTCAATATTTCGGTCGGAGATCTTTTCCGAGCGGCATTATTGCCGGGTGTTTTATTGGTAGCCTGCTATATTATTTACATCCTGATCAAAGCGATGTTGGACCCCGAAAGTGCGCCGCCAATTCCTGCGGAAGAAATAAAAGCCTATCGAGAAGATCCTAATTTTTGGTCGAAAGTAATCCAAGCTTTTGTCTTGCCTTTGCTTTTGATTATAGCGGTCTTGGGTTCGATCTTTCAAGGAATTGCTTCGCCAACGGAGGCTGCGGCTGTAGGTGCTTTGGGAGCTACCTTGCTTACCATAATTCAAAGAAAATTTAGTTTAGAAACCTTACAATCGGTCATGCGAGAGACGACCCATTTGACTTGTATGGTATTTATGATTTTGCTAGGCGCAACCACCTTTTCTTTTGTATTTCGAGAAATGGGAGGCGATACTTATTTGATCAATTTGATTGAAGAATCCAACTTGTCTCCAATGGTTTTTCTTTTGCTGGTGATGCTGGTCGTTTTTGTCGCTGGCTTTTTTATCGACTTTATAGAAATCATTTTTATCATCGTTCCGGTCGTCGCTCCAATTTTTAAAGTCTATGATATGAATTTGGTTTGGATCGGAATTTTATTGGCGATGAATTTGCAAACTTCTTTTCTTACCCCGCCTTTTGGCTTTTCTCTTTTCTACCTCAAGGGAGTGGCTCCGCCGAGTGTGACCACGGGGCATTTGTATCGAGGGATCATTCCTTTTGTACTAATCCAACTGGTTTTTTTATTGGTCGTTATGTTTTTTCCAGAAGTGGTTTTTGTGTTGTTTGAAAAATAGATCTCAAATCTGGATACTATTATAATAAGCCTTTTCCGTCAATGCCGCCCAATCTGTTGCCGCTTTTCTAAATTGATCATAAGAAGCATATACTTTCTTAGAAAAGGCATCCTGCTCCGTGATTTCTGCAATAATTTCTTCTGTATAAATCCTCAATTGCGCAAGCACTTCATCTGGATATCTACGAACATCCACCTTTTCTTCTTCTAATAGTTTTTTTAGATAAATGGCATTTTGGCTTTCAAACTCCGCGAGTATCCAGCCATTAAGCCGCAGCGCAGCAGATTCCATAATCGCTTTTAGATCTGACGGGAGCATATCAAATTTTTCCTTGTTAAAGAAAAACTCTAGCGCAGTACCCGTCTCGTGCCAACCAGGGGTGTAATAATATTTGGCAATTTGATGAAAACCCATTTTATGATCGTGGTAAGGCCCAATCCATTCTGTCGCATCTATGACGCCTCGCTCCAAGCCCGTATACAAATCTCCTCCCGGAAGCAAAACCGGAGTGCCTCCTGCTTTTTCCAGCACCTTGCCCCCAAGACCGGGCATCCTCATTTTTAAACCTTTTAAATCTTCAAGAGAATTAATTTCTTTATTGAACCACCCTCCCATTTGTACCCCCGTATTTCCACCCAGCATGGGCACTAGTCCGTATTTTGCATAAAGTTCTTTCCACAGTTCCATTCCGCCGCCTCGAAGTATCCAAGCATTGAGTTGCTGCGCATTCATCCCAAAAGGAACCGATGCAAAAAATTGGGTAGCCGGATCTTTACCTGCCCAATAATAAGCCGCACCAGATCCCACCTCCGCAGCGCCACTCCGCACCGCATCAAAAGCTTCCAGAGGAGGTGCCAATTCCCCA
>CAYQRA010000956.1:0-2571 GCA_964419315.1 uncultured Saprospiraceae bacterium
CAGGAGAAGCTATTTATACCCATGATATTCCAGTGCCCGTCAGAGGCTTGCAAGGTGCCTTCGTGACCAGCCGACAAGCCAATGGAACTTTTACCTACCAAATTCCCAACCAGAAAACTAAGACCAAGAAAAAAACTAAACTGGCAGAGCTTGTCGAACATGTCAAAGAAAAATTCCCTGGCGTAGTGAAATACATTACCAGTAAGGATATTCCTGTAGGAGGACAGAATGGCTCTAACTTTACCGGCCATGAAGATTTTAAAGGCTACGCGGATCCTGTTTTTTGTGACGGTACCGTTACCTGCTTTGGACAAAGTATTGGTTTTGTAGTGGCTAAAGAAGAATTGGAAGCCATCCATGCAGCGAGCTATATCGCTAATGAATGCATCGTTTATAATTCCAATCCAGAAGAATTGGTTTTGGATTTACGATTGGCAGCTCAGGAAAAAGTAGGGTACTCTTACGTCAATATTTTCCCCGGCTATACCCAGGCAGACGATGACAATCAGAAAATTACCTTCCCAGGAAGTAATCTGGATTGGATCATAAAGTCTGGACCAGAAGGTTTGGATCCGGGAATTGAATATGGTACTACGAGCTTAAATGAAACTGATTGTGTGGTGGTCGCCGGAACTCAAAAAACAGGTGCGCAAATTCATTTTTACATGGAAAGCCAATCTTGTTATGCCGAGCCTCAAGAACACCATGAGATTTTAGTCAAGTCTTCGAGTCAAAGTCCAACCTCCATTCAATCTAAGACGGCTGGAATACTCGACATCGGTGTCAATAATGTCCATGTAGACATCAAGCGATTGGGAGGTGGTTATGGAGGAAAAACCACGAGAACGCCTTACGTTGCTTCCCCGACTGCTCTGGCGAGTGTTCTTTTAGATCGTCCGATTCGTACCGCGATGCCGCGCATAGAAGATTCTTACATGGTCGGTAGTCGCCACCCTTTCCTTGGCGAATACAATATTGCCATCGTTCCAGATGGTCCTGATAAAGGGAAAATATTGGGGACTACTTTTGAGTATTATTCTGACGGTGGCAATTCCAAAGATTGTTCTTTTGATGTAATGGATTGTGCCAATTTGGGATCAGACAATTGTTATAATGTTCCGAATTTCCAAACAGAAGGTTTTGTCGTATTTACCAATAAAAGATCTAATGGAGCCATGCGTTCTTATGGAGGCGTACAGAGTTCTTTGATAACGGAAGAGTCGATAGAAGCTGCTGCTCATAAAATTGGAATGCTGGCAGAGGATGTTCGAGAAAAGAATTTTTACAAAGTAGGAGATTTGACGCCTTATGGTCAAGAATTGGATTATTGTATCATCAAAGAAGTGTGGCATCGCTTGAGAAGGAAGGCAAAATTTGATATACGTTTGGCGGCAGTCAATAAATTCAATGAAGAAAACAAATGGAAGAAAAGAGGAATTTCTATGATTCCACTCAAATATGGATTGGGCTATAATTTAGGCTTTTTGATGTATGGCGGAGCCTTAGTCGATGTGTATGCTGCGGATGGTACTGTTTTGGTTTCTCATGGAGGAATTGAAATGGGACAAGGGATCATGACCAAGATGGCTCAGATCGCAGCGGAGACTTTAAATATCCCGATCAATTTGATTCAAATGGATAGTACCCGAACGACCACCGTGCCAAATCCTATGGGAACCGGAGCTACTTCAGGAAGTGATCTCAATGGTGGAGCCGTTAAAAAAGCTTGTGAAGAACAACGCGAAAAACTAGAAGCCATGTGTCTACAGCTTTTAGAAGAAAACGGTTCTCAGTGGTGTATCGATAATGGTATCAATTACTGGGATTATGCAGACCAAGGTGGTTGGCAAGCAGAAGTTACTGTCAAATCACATACGAATATGATTTGGCAAAATGTAGTGTCGCAAGCGATGATGAATCGCGTCGACCTGTCTTCACAGGCTTTGTATAGTACACCAGGTTTAGTCAATTCAGAAGATCAACAGTTTTATGGTTTTACTTATAGTGCTTGTTGCTCTGAGGTAGAAATTGATGTTTTGACCGGAGAGTCTAATATCATTCGAACGGACATCGTCTATGATATTGGTCAAAGTTTGAACCCAGCGATTGATATTGGTCAGATCGAAGGAGCCTTTATAATGGGCGTTGGTTATATGCTGACGGAGGATGTTATCTTTGAACCTAAAGACTCGGCCAATACGCCAGGTCAATTAAATACCCCAAATACCTGGACCTACAAACCTCCTTGTGCCAAAACCATTCCTATTGATTTTCGCGTAGATCTTTTTCCAAGAGATACCGCCAGCCGAGTGCCCCGAAATCCTAACCTGCTGATGAATAGCAAAGGAGTAGGAGAGCCGCCATTGGTTTTGGCCAATACCGTATTCTTTGCCGTAAAACGTGCCATTCTAGCCGCGCGGAAAGACCGAGGCCATACAGAGTGGTTTGAGATGAGAGCGCCTGCGATGGTAGAAGATATTAGAAAACATTGCTTAGTAGAGTCGGATGACTTGACCGCATAAATTTTTTTATTTTATAAGGTGAGTGAACCCTCAGGTACTTTTATACTTG
>CAYQRA010000957.1:0-2570 GCA_964419315.1 uncultured Saprospiraceae bacterium
TATTTCGATTTTTAAAACCCATAGTTTGGTCTGGTTGTACTTATTAAAAAGTCAAATATGGATCTACTAAGCCGAAGGCTCTTGCAACATATCCATAAATTCTACGGTAGTTCGCTCCATATTATAAACTACCTTTTCAACATTAGCTACCAAAAGGTTGTAACCTACGAAAGCAAAAATACCAATAGCCAAACCAAAAGCAGTTGTGATCAAGGCTTGATAGATACCACCAGCCAATACATCAGGCGTAACATTTTGTTCGGTCGCCATTTTATAAAAGGCTAAGATCATCCCTGTTACAGTTCCAAAGAAACCAATCATCGGAGCTGCACCAGCGATACTAGCCAAGCGCGAAAGATTTTTTTCCAAACGGAAAACTTCTAGATTACCGACATTCTCGATCGCTGCGTCGATATCTCTGAGTGGCTTTCCTATTCTCATCAACCCCTTTTCTACCATTCGTGCGACTGGCGAATCAGTGGTTTGGCAGAGCGCACGAGCTCCAGCAATATTACCAGCAGCAACATTGGCTCGGATATTATTCATAAAACTTTCATCAATATCTCCAGCTTTCTTAATCGTAAGGTAGCGCTCGACAAAAATATAAAAAGCGATAATCGACAAAATCAACAGAATGGTAACAATGGCGATTCCCATAATACCTCCCTGAGTAATCAAATCAAACAAACTTTGGCTTCCTTCTGCAGGAGCTTCCTGAAATAATAAAAGGGTGTTGCTAAACATAAGAATAAATGGTTTTTTACGGATATCTGGATGAGAGATAGCCCTTGTTTTGTGTGTTTTTGATATAGAAATCACTAAAAAAAATAAGTTAGCGTTTCCAAAACGAATTCAGAGCCCCCAAATTATCAATTGACAGACGAATTTTAAAGTTTTTGGCCAAATATCTTTCAATTCCAGCTACTCAAGCCTTTTTCCCCCTATCCTACCCTTTTATTAGTCCAAAACCGATACTTGATTTAATTTCTTACTACGATATTAAACTGGTTAAATCTCATTTTGCCCTTAATCCACTAAATTGTAGTTAAAATCAAAACAAAAACCATCAAAATGTTCTTTTACTGAAACAAAAGAGGGCTAAAAAACATATCAAAAGTACTTTCTTTTTGTTTCACTCTTAATTTCTTTCATTTACCCTTTTTGGGAAAGAACTTATTCGTTGATTTTCGTACATTTGCGTTCTGGCGAATATTCGCTACTTAAAATATTTTGATAATCATTTTTCAATAACAGCATCACAATCCACTTAGCAATGATGAATGTAACATCCGATTCTCCTAAAGAAAAAACCTCTACTTCAGCTTCCGGGCATCAGGCTCGACATATAAAAAAGGTAGCTGTTCTCGGCTCCGGTGTCATGGGCTCAGGAATTGCCTGCCACTTTGCCAACATTGGCCTTGAGGTAGTTATGCTCGATATCGTTCCTTTTGATCTAAAAGAGGACGAAAAGAATAATCCTGCCGCTAGAAATAGAATTGTCAATGGCGCCTTAAAGGCTTCCTTGAAAGGAAAACCTGCTCCGCTCTATGACAAAAAGTTTGCTTCTCGCATCACCACTGGAAATTTTGACGATGATCTCGGTAAAATTGCAGATTGTGATTGGATCATCGAAGTGGTCATCGAAAGATTGGATATCAAAAAGCAAGTTTTCGAAAAAGTAGAGAAGCACCGCAAAGAAGGCGCTTTGATTACTTCTAACACCTCTGGGATTCCGATCAACCTAATGCTGGAAGGTCGCAGCGATGATTTCCGCAAACATTTCTGTGGAACGCATTTCTTTAATCCTCCTCGCTATTTGCGGCTTTTGGAAATTATTCCAACCGAAGACACCGCTCCAGAAGTCGTCGATTTCTTTATGGAATATGGTGACCTCTACCTTGGCAAGCAAACGGTATTGTGTAAAGATACTCCTGCTTTTATCGCCAATCGAGTTGGGGTATATGCAATGGCTAAGATTTATCAATTGACAACGGAGTTGGGAATGTCCATCGAAGAAGTGGACAAAGTCACGGGGCCAGCAATTGGTCGACCTAAAACGGGAACTTTCCGCTTGGGTGATTTAGTAGGTCACGATACTGCCGCTAAAGTTATTGAAGGCATCAAAACCAATTGTCCAAACGATGAACAAGCGGGCGCCTTTGAAATTCCAAAATATTTACAATTCCTATTAGATAATAAATTCCTTGGCGATAAAACCAGAAAAGGTTTTTACCAAAAGACAAAGGAAAAAGATGAGAAAGGTCGCAAGATCATTATGGCCCTAAATCTGGAGACCTTAGAATATGCTCCTTCTACTCGCCCAAGTTTGGCCAGTCTCAAGGCAGTCAAAACAGTTGATAGCTTAGCGAAGCGGGTCAAAATGATGTTTGAGGCAGAAGATAAAGGTGGAGAATTGGTGAGAAAATCATTGCTTGGTCTTTTTGCATATGTTTCGAATCGTGTTCCTGAAATTTCTGACAACCTCTACAGTATTGATGATGCCCTATGCGCAGGTTTTGGTTGGGAAATGGGACCTTTTGAATATTGGGATACTATCGGTGTAAAAACAG
>CAYQRA010000958.1:0-2567 GCA_964419315.1 uncultured Saprospiraceae bacterium
CAATATGGCCTAGATGACCCTAGTGTCTTGCCTCCGATGTTTACTGGAAAAGATAAAACCATTAGAGAGGCTAAGGCCGGAGAATTGGATATCATGGGACCTTCTTTTCCCATCTACGATTCCAATCATAAAATGTACCTAGGCGGAGAAGGCATGGTGGCAACTGCTGATGGATATGCCGATTTTCTTCGCATCATCTTGGCCGGAGGAGGAGATCTTTTAAATCGCCAAACGGTAGAATCCATTCTTGCTCCACATACACAACTGCATAATCCATATGGCTATAATGGCTATAATATTTGGGTGGCTAGTGACTCTATTCGACTCAAGGGAATGGGAGACATAGGCTTATGGCTAGGTGGTGGTTATGAGTGTACGCATTACTGGGTGGATTCTTATCGAAATTTTGTGGGGGTCATTATGTCGCAAATGCATGAGCCGCAAATGGGGAACGTGGATAGAGATGGAGAAATTCGCAAAGCGATTTATGAACAGATTTGGAGGCAAGAGGGACAGGAGTAGTTGGTTTTTCACAAGTCATTTCGGTTGCAGAGGAGCATACTCTAAAACACCATTTTCAAAACGATTCAGAACATAGCAAAAGTCACCGGTTTTGCGATGAACGACAAAGTAGGCCAAACCTTTGGGGGCCTGCTTTCCACCGCATTGTTCTGGACATTCCTTGAATACTTCGAAAGTGGAACGGTCGCGAACTTCATCGCGGTAGATCGACACAAACTGATTTCCAGAAATCAATAATTCCGCATTTTTGATCTCACTGTCTTTCCAACGTCCTTGCATTTGGTGAATTAGTCCTAACTTGCCGGGGACTTTACTATAAGCGGGGCCTTCTACTGATGGCAGCACTTCCTTTTTCTCGGGTGTTTCACCACAAGACAACAAGAGGAACAAACAAGGAAAAATTATTTTTACGGGTAAAGTCATCTCTAAATCTAGGAAAAAAATCTAAAACACCGTTTCTTTGGTTCACAATCATTAAGACAACTCTGGGAAACGTCTATAATTAGATCGGTAGAACAGTGTGATCCCAAAGGCTTTAAGTCTTGACCTTCCGTCAGGTGTTTGAGTAAGACAGAGCGATGGCGGAGGTTTACGAAGTTCCGTTGAACTAATATTTATTCGAAGCGGCAGGCAAGTCTACCTCTGGTAGGTAGATTCTAGGTGACCAAAATCTGAAATAAAAATAGACCGATGAAAACTATTTATTTTCTCCTCCTTCTTGGTGTTTTATCCTGTAATATGTCGGGACAAACTTCTGTACAAGAAGCCAATGCTAATGAACGCCCCAGTGCCCGCCAACTTCGAAAAGCCTTACAAGAAAAAAGAGAAATCCTCTTGGTATATAGTGAGGGACCAATGGCTCCGCAATACCAAAAAATGGCGGAACGGATGGCCGCAGAAAATCCCTATTTTTCTATTCGCTCTACTCCTGCCAATCAAATCAAAGAAGTAGATCAAAAGAATAACATCCTATTCTTACTCGGCAGCATCGAATCTAACCCTGTGTTGAGTGACTTGCTGAGTCAATTGCCGATCCAGATCAAAGCTCAAGAAATCCTTTTCGCCGATCAGCAATTTTCTAAAAAGGAAACCCTTTTTCGCATTTCTTCTTATCCCAATCCTAAGAACCAACAATTGCCCATTTATTTTATCACCGGCTTTGACGATGCCCAGATTATCCAACAGATGCAAAAATACTATGGCAATGATTGGAACACCCTTTTTTGGTCGAGTTGGGGGTATCAGGTTTTTGAAGAAGGCCGTTGTACTTTATTGGGCTCCTTTGGACAGAAAGATTGGACTATAGACAAAAAAATACATTGGGATTTTAGTACTCCTGCGGACACCATCCTCCAGACGGAGCATTTTGTTTTTATCGGTCATCAAGCGGGTTTCTCCAAAGAAGAAATAGGTAGTATGGCAAAAACTTGTGAGCAAACGCTTGGAGAGATAGAAGCTTTCTGCGACAAGAAAGTTCAGCTTCCCAAAATATCCTTCAATCTTTATTCCAATGCAGAAGAAAAAGGATTGATGATTTTCAACACCGATCAATCCAATGTTTCTTTTCTCAAACAAGAAGTTCATTCCATAGTCAACGAAGAGTTTAGCAATAATTTCCTGCAGAAAGAAAACGAATTGATCCTGCGCAATTTATTGGACAAACCTGCTTATTGGTTTTTGGAAAATGGATTGAGTCTTTATTTTACCAAACGTTGGCAAAAAGAGGGCTATCAATATTGGGCCAAAAAATTATTCCAGAGTAATAATGAGATGCCTTTGCATGAGCTCTTAAATGAAGAATTATACCAAGAGGAATCTCATTTGATCAAAGGTTGTATGTCGGGTGCTTTGGTAGAATTTTTAATCCATAAATGGGGGAGTAAAAAGTTCCTAGCACAATACAACAACTGGTCTCCTAGCAAAAAAGAAATTCAAAGTCTCGATCAGGAATGGAAAACTTATATGGCCCAAAAAGCGCCTGTAGCTCGTCCAGTCAAAGCTACTGCCCTTCCCTATTGGCAAGGATTTAATTTTGCTCATGAGGG
>CAYQRA010000959.1:0-2556 GCA_964419315.1 uncultured Saprospiraceae bacterium
TCTGCTAGCCACAATCGACTTCAATCTGTTCGATAATACGTGCTACGCTGATGTTTTTGAAGTTCATTTGATCGTGGCGCCAAGCGGCGATCGCCGTGGTATCTATTTTGATTACATCTACTGTTTGGTTGAGTACATTGGCTTGCTTACCAGGTTGTAGATTTATCTTTACTTCATTGGGTAAATGTACTTGAACTTTTCCTTCGATTAGAGCCACCTCAAAGCTTTCCTTACGTTGAGCAACATTGAAAGAAGTACCGAGGACACGTACTTCCCCTTTATCCGTGTGTACAATGAAAGGCTGTTTGTTGAGATGTTCTACCTCAAAAAAGGCTTCTCCATCGAGCCAAACTTTTCTTTGCTCCTGATCTGCGAAATTTTCGGCAAATCGCAAGTGAGAGTTGGCATTTAAAGTAATGCGGCTACCATCGAGGAGTTCGATTTGCTCCGTTTTGCCAAAGGCGGTTTGGTATTCTACCCAATTGATGTTTTCCTGATTCATGGTTTTCCAGAGAGCCGTGGCCATGACTAGAAATAAAATTCCAGCGGCAATCCCTAGCCAAGTTCGTAATCCTTTTCGTTTTGCAGCGGGTTTTTGGGTTTCGTACATGCGCCTTTGTAGGCGGGACAATTCCGTCATCATTTCTTCTTTACTTGGTTGTAAGGCTAGGTTCCTTACCAGATCCTGTGCTTCTAAAAAGATTTCTCGATGCTCCGGATGTCGGGTCAGCCAAGTATCCCAAAAGCGCTGATCTTCAGGGCTAGGATTCAGACAAAAGCGCTGGAAACGCTCCTCTGCTGCCAAAGATTCAGCGGAAATAAAATTTTGATTCATTGATTTATTATTTGTTTCAAAACTCGAAACTTGTTTTCTGCGATAATCTACTACTTACTAGAGGGTGCTTTCTCGTATATTTACTATCGAAAAGTGATTTTTTTTATAGAAGGAAAGTAAAAGAAAAGAGAACGGCTTTTCTGAGTTTCTTTAAGGCGGTATAGATCTGATTATAAACTGTTTGCTTGCTTTTTTTAGTTTGCTCCGCTATTTCTTCATAAGACATCCCTAGCTGAAAACGAGCTTCTAACATTTCTTTTTCTATGGGAGGGAGGGTCGAGAGGGCTTGTCGAACTTTACGTTTACGGAAAGATTCCGTTTGAAAATTGATGAGTAGTTCTTCGTAGGAAGGTTCGGGAGGTAGGGCAAGAGAAGCATCTAAGTCACTGGAAATTAGTTTATTTTGCTTTAGCTCACGAACGATTTTTCGATATAATGATTTTTTTAGATAAGCATTCCAGTGTTCGATGGAATCGAGTGGTATCTGTTTTTCCCAAAGCTCTAGGAATAAACTTTGGATTAGGTCTTTGGTCAATTCGCGATTACCGCTCAGGTGAAAACCATGAGTGAACAAAGCAGGAAAATGCTTTAAAAAAAGCTTTTCGAATTCCTGTCGATAGTGATTCCCTTGTTGCTTTTCCTTCTTTTTCAAATTTTAGATAAAGTAGAGTTGTCTCACAATTTAATTTAATTTTTTTGAAATATGGGTTTTGCAAGCCCAGAAGTACAGTAATATATAGGTAAGCATTCTTTGGATTTGATGGTTTTCCGACAAAAGGAGGTAAAATTGGTGCTTTATTTTATTTTTTTAGTTCCTGCATTTTTTCTAAAAGCCATTCTTTCTCTACAATGATTTGTTGTTGCTGAATCTTGATAATCAAGCGTTCAATACGTTGGTGGTTTACCGCAGTAGAGGGATTGATGATTTGTCTTAAAGCATTAAAGAAATTCCTATTCCCTCGTCTGGGTAGTTCGGGCAATTTTTCTTTAGAAAGCCGATAAATATAAACCTTGAAAGCATCCATTTTGGATTCGAGCAATGGGCTGTCTTCTTCAAAGTGAACTTTGATTTCTAATCGCCTTGCGGCAATTTGGTAGTAGAGATCTTCATAATGGTCGCTGAGTAGGTTTAGGGTTTCTTCATAAGCCTTGAGTTCGAAAAAATAATTGGCAAGGTTGAATTGATAGACTTCTTTGGGGTATTCAGTACCGACGATCCGGTCTTTATGATCTTCTAATAATTGGTAGACCCAGTCGTGTTGTTTTTGTTTGAGACCGAGAGAAACCATGTTGCGAATGGTGCTGGGGAGCAAACCGTTTTGATGATAAAGTAATCCGTCTTTTAAATCTTCCTGATACAGGTGAACCGTATCTTTAAGGTATTCTTTTTTTCCTTGATTAAATTGGTAGATGCTAAAATTACGGCAGAGGGCTCGCAATGCTTTGAGGTCTCCTTTTGACAATTCGGTTTGGTGTTTTTTTAGGAGAAGCAAGAGATCTTGATAAGATTGGCTATCGTCTTGGTTTTGCAAAAAAGAAAAAGCTTTCAAATAGGTTTTGATGAGCGGAATGTCAAGATCGTTTTGATTGGGCCATACGGTATCTAAGTTACTCAGCCAATCCAAATCTCCTTGAATCTCTTTGAGGCGATGAGAAATTTTCGTAGATAATAAGCCACAGGAATATTCTAGTTTTTTGGCTAAGTAAAAAATATCTAAACT
>CAYQRA010000960.1:0-2541 GCA_964419315.1 uncultured Saprospiraceae bacterium
CAATTTAGCGATATCGGTGGGGATGCCTTTGATGGATCAGGGAGTCAACTGAAAATTAATCAATTGGATATCCAAAGTGTACAAGACAAAGGAATCTCTTTGGGCGAAGCTTGTCAGGCAGTAGTAGAGGATATTTCCATTCGTAAGGCTTTTGTGGGGATCGCAATAAAAGATGCTAGCGAGGGAGAACTTCAGCAAATATCGCTCAACGATTGTGAGTTTGGCTTGGTTGTTTTTAATAAAAAAAACTATTTTCACACTTCCAAAG
Source organism: uncultured Saprospiraceae bacterium (assembly GCA_964419315.1). GTDB lineage: Bacteria > Bacteroidota > Bacteroidia > Chitinophagales > Saprospiraceae > CALLVY01. The sequence goes on from CAYQRA010000960.1 coordinate 269, forward strand.
TCCAAATGGATAGCCTAACTTGTATTAATATCCAGCATTGCCTGAGTATTGAACAAGGGCAGGAAGTCTATCGAAAAAGTCAATTGTTGTCGGCAACAGATAGTGTAGGGCATTTGCCGAGTTTATTGTATTAAGCATAAAGTCAATGAAGGTAGTATTTACACATGCTTATTTTATCTCAGAAGATGCCAAGGAGCAGGCCATTATGAAGCCCTATCCTCCTCTTGGCTTGCTATACCTTAGTGCCTGGCTCGAAAAACACAAGGTCGATAATGAGGTATTTGACACCACCTTCTCCACACCGATCGAACAAAGAAATTTTTTAAAAAACACTCGCCCCGACATTATTGCCATTTACACCAACCTGATGACCAAACTTAGGGTGGTTGATCTGATCCGCTACATTCGCCAAGACCCAAGTTTAAAAGATAGTCTGATCGTACTGGGAGGTCCAGATGTTACTTATAATATAGAAAACTACCTTGATCTGGGAACAGATGTGATCGTCATTGGCGAAGGAGAGCAGACCATGCTGGAACTGGCGGAAGCTTGCCAAAAAGGTTTGCGGCCTCATTTTGGTCATATTGACGGGGTAGCCTTTCGAGGAGAAAATGGTCAATTGATCAAGACTACTGCCCGCCAACGCATCCGACCTATTGATAGCATTCCTTTTCCTAATCGCAAAAAGATTGACTTACAAAAGTACCTAGATACTTGGAAACAATATCATGGGCACAGCACTGTTTCGGTAAGTACGCAAAGGGGCTGTCCGTATACCTGTAAGTGGTGCAGCACCGCGGTGTATGGGCAAAGTTATCGCCGTCGTTCTCCTGAAGTGGTCGTAGAAGAATTGGTTCAATTACAAAAAGAATATGCTCCCGATCAAGTTTGGTTTGTCGATGATGTTTTTACCGTCAGTCATAAGTGGTTGCAGGCTTTTCGCGATGAACTTCACCGTCGGGAAGTAAAACTTCCTTTTGAATGTATCAGCCGAGCCGATCGCATGAATGAGGAAGTGATTAAGTTGCTCAAAGAATCAGGTTGTTTTAGGGTTTGGATTGGGGCAGAAAGCGGGTCGCAAAAGGTTTTGGATGCCATGGATCGACGGGTCAATGCAGAGTGGGTGCAAGAGATGATTATTGCTACGAGAAGACAAGGCTTGGAAGCAGGTACTTTTATCATGCTAGGCTATCCAGGGGAAACCGAGACAGATATACAGCAAACACTGGATCATTTACGCAATTCGAATCCTGATTATTTTACCATCACGGTGGCCTATCCAATCAAAGGAACAGGCTTGTATGAGCAAGTCGAAAATGATCATTTACAAGAATTGGATTGGGCGGATAGCACAGATCGGGACATCGACTTTGTCCGTACCTATCCACGCCGGTATTACGACTTCGCCGTGCGATGGGTCGTCAATGCAGTGAATTTGCACAAAGTCAAATTGCAAAACCGAGCTTGGTCTTGGCAAGCTTGGAAACTAAGTTTAAAAATAGCTGCTGCCCAAATTGGCATGTGGTGGTTCAAAAAAAATGGTCAAAATTATGGGAGATAAGCTAAAGTTTTTGGAAGCTTATCCACAAGAGCAATCCGTGTATTACCTCAGCCCACTAAAAGAAGATTTTGAGCAAAACTACATTGCTATTCGGCAACAAGAAGGGCGCGTGTATACTGATCAACTCGTATCTGCTCTTCCTCATTTACCCGTAGAACATCCGCATCATTTGGAATGGAAACTCCGACAGGGATCGACTCAAAGATTGCTCCGTTATCTACGTCAATCCAATGCCCAGCAAATATTAGATTTGGGTTGTGGGAATGGTTGGTTGAGCCACCAAATGATACATAATGATCAGGTAGAAGTTTTGGGAGTGGATATCAATCGCCTCGAATTGGAACAGGCAACTCGCTTGTTTGGACAAGCGCGATGCCGCTTTGCCTATGGCGACATTTTTGAAAAACAGTGGCCCCAGCAGACCTTTGATCAGATTGTAATCAATAGCTGTGTCCAGTATTTTCCGTCTATGGTCCAACTCTTGGATCGGCTCTTGCTTTTGTTGCGCAAAGGTGGCTGCATTCATTTGCTCGATAGTCCCATCTATTCCAAAGAGGAAGTCGCAGCGGCTCAGAAAAGGAGTCAGGTTTATTTTTCTAGCCAAGATCAAACAGGTATGGAGCCTTATTACCATCATCATAGTTGGGACGACCTCCAGCCTTATGATTTTCGAGTGGCTTATGCGCCTGATAATTGGCAGGCTCGGTTGTGG
>CAYQRA010000961.1:0-2540 GCA_964419315.1 uncultured Saprospiraceae bacterium
AGTAACCATATAAGTATCTGCTCCTAAATCAGTAGCCGTCGCTGTCATTTGACTTCCCGCATTCGCACTCCATTCATAGGACAAGGGAACTGTTCCTCCGCTTCCATAGGCAGTGGCGGAGCCATCCATTTCTCCATTACAAGAGATTGATAAAACCTGTACCACACTATCCATTACTACTAAAGGAGGTTCCATAATCGTGATACTTCCAACTGCTTCACAGCCTTTGGCATCGCTTATGGTGACCATATAAGTATCTGCTCCTAAACCGGTAGCAGTTGCAGTCATTTGACTTCCTGCATTCGCACTCCATTCATAAGACAATGGTGGCGTTCCTCCACTTCCTGAAGCCGTAGCGGTTCCGTTGGCATCTCCAGAACAAGATATTGGAGTACCGGGCAATACACTATCTACGATCACTACAGGCGGTTCGGTAATGGTAATACTTCCTTCTACCGTACAATCTAGCGCATCCGTGATGGTTACCGTATAAGTGTCTGCGCTAAGGCCAGTAGCCAATGCAGTACCTTGACTTCCAGTATTGGTACTCCACAAGAAAGTATAAGGAGGGGTTCCTCCCATTGCTGACGCCATTGCCGAAGCATCGCTATCGCCATTACAATCTAAAGAGTCGACTACCACTATGGCATCCAATTCAAAGAGCGGAGGTTCCGTAATGGTAATTGTAGTATCAGCTGTACAGCCATTATTATCGGTAACGACAATGGTATAGACGTCAGCAGCCAAACCAGTAACGGAAGTTCCCATCAATCCACCTGGATTCCAGACGACCGTAATTGGGGCAGCAGCACCAACGACGGTAACCGATGCTTCTCCACTAGAGTTGCCATTACAATCTACATTGGTAATCATATCGGGTAATATCGTGATCGGTGGAGAACCGGGTACTGGTACTTCTAAAGAATCAATACAGCCATTTTCTCCAGTAACCGTGACCCAGTAATTTCCTGCCGCTAAACCTGTAGCGGTCTCCGTAATTTGACTTCCTGCGTTGGTATCCCAAAGAATCGTTGGATTAGTTGCATCTGCAATAATCACCGTTGCCGTACCATCGCTGTTTCCACAATTAGCTATCGTAGCAGAACTAGATAAGGTTGGAGGCGTTAGATCAGCAAAGAGGAATACAGAATCAACCACTTTACATTCCACGAATCCATTAAAGTCAGTAAGGGTCAAAGTCAGTACATACATCCCTGTGTCACATGCAAATAAGATGGGATCATTATCTGCACCACAAATAAAACCATCAAAGGTAGTCCATTCCCACGTTGCATTTGGATCAGCAAACTGTGGACTTTCTGTAAAAATGATCGTTCCACTAGAGGAGTTGGCACAATTGAGTGGTTGGGGAATACTAAAGCCGGTTATCATAGGATTTACCACATCAAGATTGAGTAAAACACTACTATCACAGCCATTTACGGTAGTAAAATTATTAAGCGTAATAGGAACATTAATTTGTGGGGTGGTATATCCAGCACCATCCAAAAGGAAAATATCTCCAAAACAAATTGCGGTATCAATATATCCAGGATCCGTCACGTAAGCTTCGGGATAGATAAATACACTACTATCACAACCTCCAGCTGTTTGCCAGATGACCTCGTGTGGAAGTCCTCCCTGTTCCGGATAAAACATTCCGTTGTCAGGATACAACCAACCAGGGTCTTCAGGACAATAAAAGACTGGAATAATATCTGTAGGCGTTGGTTCCGTTACCACAACGGTATAACATTGTGTCGGTCCAGTTGCAGGAAAACAATCATTATAGGCATCCAAACAAATGGTGTAAACACCAGCGTCTGTCCAATTAACAATAATGCTTAGTCCATCAGGGCTAACCATAAAAGGAGCTGGCGGAGAAATAGTCCAGTCGTATACACTTGCTCCTGCTACTGGTAAAGTGACATAGGTTTGTGGGTCTCCTCCGGGGCAACCAGAGGCAGGCCCAGAAATTGGTAAAGTTGGTCCTGCTGGATCAGCAGAAACATCTCCAGCAACCAAAGTCACGGTATAATCACAAGAAGCTCCAGCACAACCATCAAACCAAAGGAAATAAACCGCATTGATGGTTAATCCATTGGTAGACAAAACGACTGGATCAGGGCCTGGACAGGCACCAGAGCAGACCACTTCAGAGTTGTTGAGGTTTTCACAACTGGAAATAATACCCGCTTGTAATCCACTACCACCAGAACAGGTTCCGACATCAATACTTAAAGTAAGATTGGTAGAACCAGCCACAAATGCCAACCATTGAGTATTGTTTGGCACAAAACCTCCTCCACAAAGTGGATTAGGTCCGGAAGGATTAGAAGTAGAAGGTACGGTATTAGAATATCCATCGATTTCACCTGTACAAAGCCAGCAGGCATCCTCACAGATTGTAGCTGTGGGATCGACAGTACCGGGGGGACAAGGTTGTGAAAAAGCGGATTGGGTAAACAGCATAAATATGCAGCTTACCAAGGTAAGTGTAAGTTTCCTAGACATTTTAAATGCGTTTTGGGTGTAAGTTT
>CAYQRA010000962.1:0-2539 GCA_964419315.1 uncultured Saprospiraceae bacterium
ACAGAGTTACGATCTATTGATTCAATTTGTAGAAAGTAGAGGTAGTCGCGGATTTAGAGGTCAGAGCATTGAGTTAATAACTAATGACGAAGACAATCCAACCGTCAGTGCCGAATTGAGAGGCGCATACAACATTCGTGCAGAAGGCAACAATGAGCCTCATGTGAGAACAATCATTCAAACATTAGGATTCAAAACGGATATAGGTGGAAATCTGAATACAGGATTATACCCTGATCCAGCAGATGTGGAAGCAGGGGATTATGGAGATTTAGTACTATCGGAAGTTTGGGAGCGTGCCAATCCAGATGAACCAGTTATTGGTATCAACTTGGCAGTTTACAAAGGTGGTGGACAAACTCAAGGTTCAGGTTTGAATACGCGTTTTGTAAACGTAGATAACTTAGAGAAAGTAGGAAATTTCAATTTCAATACTTGCTCAGGCTACCATCAGTCTATCTTAGCAAAAAATCAGAATTGTAGAAGTTATGATTTGATTGCAGGTATCGAGCGTAATCAAGTAGATGTACCATTTAGAATTGTGATGGATGGCTATATTTCTGATGGAAAAGGAGAGCGTGATCCAGTGACTGGAAGAAGGCAGTTATTAGCAATTCGTATGTTCCAAGTGATAGATCCTGACGGTAATGTGATTCCCAATCATTACATTGCATTGAATGATTATGTGAAAAATGGCTGTTCGGAAGCAGATGGTGCGTTACCAACTGATGAATTCGCGAACTGTGACTGGAACGATAACATCACCTACTTCATCAATATCCAACCTGTCAATCCATTAGCGATTGGTAACATGAGTATTGAAGAAGTAGAGCAACGTTTTGGTAAAATTGCGCGTCAGAAAGAATTGCGTGCTTATCCAAATCCAACTCAGCAAGAATTGAATGTAGATTTGGCTAGCTTTATGGATGAAGAAGTAAATCTAACGATTCAAGATCAAGTAGGAAAAGTGGTGAAGTTGCGCGAATTTGACAATAATCACAGTATGATCGAGAACTTAGATTTGGGTCAACTGAATCCAGGATTCTACATCTTGACGCTACAAAGTGGTGATGTACAATTGACGAAGAAAATTATTGTGAGTCAGCAATAGTTCAGACGTGAGAGTATTATACGTGAGACTTTTCGGTACGCGTTGATTGAATAAAAGAAAACCTGAGTAGTGTAAGTTGCTCAGGTTTTCTGTTTTTTAATATTGTCAAAAACTACTTCATGACGATTATTTTTTCTCTAAATAATCGTTCTCCAGACCACAATTCTACAAAATAAATACCATCAGTCAAATTGCTAAGATCAATAAAAAAATGCCCAATGGTAGAACGCTCTAACATGCGTTGTTGTAATACTCGGCCATTCAAATCTAATAATTGAAGGGACATAAGCTTAGGTAATTGCTCTACTAATTCAACTCGGATTTGAGTAATTGCAGGATTAGGAAAAATGCGTACACCTTCCAATTGATTTTTCTTAGTAGAACTAGTCGTCATTGCATTGTTAATTCCAATCAAACGCGCCAATAAACTAATGTATGCTCCCTGATAGTAGATAGCTGGCTCTGAAATCTCCCAAGAATTTTCGGGCCAGTCAGCATTCCAGTCCTTATAAGATTTTTGAGCAGGTTGTTGAGATGGCGGAGCAATTTCTGGAATAGAGAAATTCTTATTCGGACCACCCACCAAATAAGCAGGTGGAGGACCTATCGGTGAACTCAAAGCATTGTCATAAACTGTTCCATCATCAAACCAAGTATGATAAATCTCATTGATACAATCTTCTGCACCATAATTATACATATTACTCAGCATGACTTTACCTAAAGGGTTGACTCCATTCAACCAGTGCAAATATTGTTGTGCTAATTCGATGTAGTCTTGCTTATTTCTAGCATTCAGTCCAAATTGTACAAAATCCAAATTGATATTGCCTGAATTAGAACGAATCATGTTACTTCCCCAATGATGCGCCCAATCTTCCATATATGCACGGTATAAATCGGTGCCTTCGTCGTACTGATCTAAAGAAAAAACGTAGTTCTGTGATGCCTTTTGATTGCGTATTTCATTTGCTACCTGAGTCGAAACATCTGGCAATTCTGAAAAAAGCAATAAAGCATAAGCATTCGGAATTCGGTAAGGACTCCAATAAAATTCATTAAAGGGGCGAGCATTTTGGTAGTTATTTTCTGCATAAGTTCTATATACAGATTTGCCAGTTGCCTCGTAAAGATAAATTGCAGCAACCACTGCTCGTTCTATTTGATCTTGTTCACTCAAATCTGCATCTCCAGAAGTAATATCTTGATCATCACATTCGGTCTCAAAGCTGGTGAAATTATTAGTCGTTACTATTGCTCTTTCCCAGGCCTTTTCTGCACGATCCAATAAATCAGAAGCATAGTCCGCATCAATATCTTCGTAAACTTGTGCTGCTAAGGCAAAAATGGCAGTTCCTACAATCGTAGAAGAAGTGCATTCTGGCAAGTAATAACGCGGACGCCTATCTGCACTTGGAACCCCTCTGC
>CAYQRA010000963.1:0-2530 GCA_964419315.1 uncultured Saprospiraceae bacterium
TATTGCTTGTCAATGACTTGTCAAGAAATCATTGAGGGCTTTTTTAAACAACTTCTATAACTTATTTCAAAAAATTAAAGGGAAATTCTGAGGATCACTCGCAAGATAAGAAAATCTATGAATACCTATACTTCAACTTCCCATAAATGACTGCTGCTTTACAACTTTTTTGTTTCCAGACTGTTTTTAAAAAATGAAGATAAACTTACTAGCCTTACTGATCCTCTTATCTCTTCAATATGAGTCACTTAGAGCACAAACCACCCTCGATCCTTGTCCCAATTCTCCCAATTGTGTGAGTACAAAAGCGCTCAAAAAAAGGAAACAAATGGCTCCGATTTCTTATACTGGAGATCCTCAATTGGCCAAACAAAAATTGATTGCTCAGATCGGAAAAATTCGCGGGAGTAGCTTGGTTAAAGCGGAAAACTTAGCGCTTCATTTCATTTTTGTAACCAAACTTGGCAAATTTACGGATGATGTTACTTTTGTTTTTGATGAAGCCAATCAGTTGATTCATTTCCGTTCGGCCTCCAGAAAAGGTTGGCATGACCTAGGAGCAAACCGCAGAAGAATGAAAAAAATGAAGAAAATTTTTGAGGAAGAATAAGCCCATAAAAAACGGAGTATCAAATGTCATTGATACTCCGTTTTTAAATTCTGTGGTCTTTCGGCGCTAAAACCAACCGCCCCCTAAACCTCTAAATGGCCAAGGGATAGCCGCCAAAATAATCAGCAATCCGATGCCATACCAAATCGCTATTTTTTTGTGCTTACCCAAAGCTTCAGACGTTCGCTTAGCGGTACTATAGCCAATCGTAATCAAAATAATCGCCAAGATCATCATACTAAAATGCTCGACGGTATAAAAGCGGGCCGCCGCATTTTTCATAACCCCTTCCGCAAAACTCACCTTAGGACTTATCATGTATAAGCCCAGACCAAGTAGGAGTTGGATATGGGTAAAAACCATAGCGAATAAAGCCATCTTACGATCGCCTTCTGTATATTCTTTATTTCCCATCCATCCACTGATGCCTTTTACCAGTGCCAGAATAAGAAAAATAAGTACTAGCCAACGAAGGCCAGAGTGTGCGTGTACAAGTCCTGAATACATAAAATTGGTATTAGTGAAACGCTCTTCGTTCTTTGACAGAAAAAGGAAGTCTTATTTCCATCGCGTAGACGTTTCTATTTTTATTTTAAATTATCTGCTACATAGTTCAACACTTTGGTCATCAGGTGTAAGCGATCCTTCCCTCTCACATTATGCGGATGCATTGGATAAGGGAAAAAATCTACTTGCTTGCCATTGTCTACAAACTGGCGAATGAGATCCAAGCTGTGTTGCATCACTACGATATCATCTACCGTTCCGTGAATCAATAGTAATTTTCCATCTAAGTTATTGACATGATTGAGTAAGCTCGCTTTTTGATAGCCTTCTGCATTTTCTTCTGGTCGATCCATGTAACGCTCGCCATACATCGCCTCATAATATTTCCAGTCGGTAACAGGGCCACCCGCTACCCCTGCTTTAAAAACTCCAGGTTTTCTCAACATCATGGAAGTAGTCATAAAACCACCATAGCTCCAGCCATGAACGGCCATGCGATTGCCATCTACATAAGGTAATTTTTTTAGGTAATTTACGCCAGCCATTTGATCGCGAATTTCTACATCTCCTAAACGACGGTGAATGGCATTTTCAAAATCAAAACCTCGATTGGCAGAGCCTCGACCATCAACCGTAAAAACGATGTAGCCTTTTTCGGCAAACTGAGTCATCCATAATGGCGCTCCTCCCATCCAGCGATTGCTCACCATTTGGGCATGTGGACCACCATAAACATAAACCAATACGGGGTATTTTTTGCGTTCCTCAAAATTACTTGGCTTGATCATTCGCGCATGAAGATCCGCACCATTATCGGCCTTGAGCGTTACCAACTCTGTCGTTCCAATTTTATAATCTCGCAATGGATTAGTAGCTGCCAATAAATTCTTAACTTTTTTACCACGAGTGGTCACGATATCAATAGCACGTGGTACCCGTAAGCTAGAATAAGCATCAATCAAATGAATCCCATCTCCACTAAGTTGATAACGGTGACTTCCACTACTTTCTGACAACACTTTTTTCTCTCCGCTAGCAATATCTACAGCATAAGCATAGGTATTCAAACCGCTTTCATCCGAACCAGTGACAATCAAATTTTTACCAGAGGCACTTAAACCTAAAATACTTTTGACCACCCATTTTCCTTTGGTGACTTGCCCAAGCATTTTGCCTTCCGTATCATAGCGATACACATGCATAAAACCATCGCGTTCGCTCATCCAGAAAAATTCGGCGGGCTTTAAAGGAGCAAACCACACCGGATTTTCCGGTTCTACATATTTAGGATGCTTTTCTTCAAAAAGAGTTTTTACAAAATCACCCGTTTTGGCATCATACTTATTGAGCCACATTTGGTTTTGGTCGCGATTGACCACTGCCAAGTAGATAAATTCTTCCTTGGGTCCCCAA
>CAYQRA010000964.1:0-2526 GCA_964419315.1 uncultured Saprospiraceae bacterium
ACAATAAGGCTCCGTCTGCCACAAATTCTAATTTCACCAATTCCTCTTTTAGATCTATTAATTTTCCGAGTCCTGAAGTCTCCTTAAATACGCCTTCCAATTCGAGTACCGCCCTTGGAGAAGTACAGTCTACAGGCTTGGATTCTTTGAAAAGATCTTTCATCATTCCCACCACTCTAATTTCTCCTGCAGCTAAAGAGGACGCGGAGTTATTGATGGCAAGTTCCATTGGGATATTGCTTTCAATAAGATTTGCATTGGAAATAGAAAACTTAGAATTATCCATAGCCATTCCAAAACCAAAAGCGTCTATTGGTTTTTTGGAGGTAATCGAAATTCTGGCTTTTTTGGTTTTACCCAATTCTACATTTAGGTCTTTACCGTTCACTCTTAAGCTAGCATTATTTCCGCCACTAGTGATAGAAGCCGCTCCTCCTCCGGTAACACAAACTTGATAGCAATCTGTTGTATAATCCGCTGAAGAAGAGGTAATACTTAAGGGAGCAGAAACATTACTGATGGATACATTACTATCATCCACCAATGTGTTTTGTGCATCAAATACAATATTAGGAACAGCCTGTGCACAAACACCAGGATAGATATCTCCATTCGCATTCATTTTTTGATAAAACAAATCCCAATCTTGCCCAGGAAATCTGGTAAATCCTCCCAATACATATTCGTTGGAATTCATTTCACTGATAGAAATAAAGCCATCGTCTTTTCCATTTTCTCCATATTGTTTAGCCCAATTCACAACTCCGGAAGTATCAATTTGCCATACTAAAGCATCAAATTCTCCTGCGGTATCAAATGAATTTGATCTCCCCATTACGAGATAACCATTCGCAACAGGAACGACTTCATAAGCTAAGTCTCTTCCTACGCCTTGACCGGTATATCCCATAGACCAAACAATATCTCCATTGCCCTCTAATTCCATTACGACCGCATTGGCATTGGCGGTATTATAGGTATTATCTTTTCCAAAAGACCCTGTCACCATAAAATGGCCGTTGGCCAATTCGATTACTTCTCCTACGGCATCATTATCTGTCGTTCCGTAATTTCGTTCCCATTGTACGATACCTGCAGCATTTATTTTTATCAATAAAATGTCATGAAATCCCGCACGGAAAGAAGAAGAATTTCCAGCGATTAAATACCCTCCATCCTGAGTCTGGATAATATCTCTAGTCCAATCATTATTAGAACCTCCATAGGTTTTAGACCAAGTTATGTTTCCTGAAGCATCTACCTTAGTTACCATAAAATCAAGTAGCCCTGCGCCAAACTTGTTTGTTCTTCCAGCCATGATAAAACCATTATCTGAAGTTTCAACACTATAAGCATAGGTTCCATTATAAGTCGATGCATTATTACTTCCTTCTATGGCTTTTTCCCATATCACATTTCCATTACTTGCATTAATTTTCAGGTAGAAGACATCTTTTCTCGCAGTACTTACACTTCCGGTATAACCAGAAACAAATAAATTTCCATCAGATGTTTCCAGTACCGTATAAGCAGATTCTTCGCCAGTTCCTCCGATGGTCTTTGCCCAAATGGGTTCTCCAAAACGATTCATTCTTACGACCAGCATATCTTGTCCATTACTTGGATTCGAAGAAATAGCATGACCAACACCTACGAAACCAGTACCAAAAGGAATTACTTCTAGGTACCTTTCATTTTGTGGTGTACTACACCTGATTCCGAATTCTTCAGCATCATTTCCAGCTACGATATTTAGATCAAGTGGGTTAACACCATTTCCAGAGTCTCCTACTTTATTGACATAAAAATCAAAACTATTAGGGCTACAGCCGTCTACATCTTCTCGATAATCCCAAGCCTTAATTTTTCCAATGAAAGAACAAGCTCCTCCTTGATAAACATAGTGATCGCCTTGTAGATCCAATTCTGCAACGAATGGATAAATAGCGGTTAGGTTTTCCACCGTTTCAATATTCCAATAGTCTGCTAAAAACTCTTGATCTGGATGAAATATTCCTGGAACAGAAGGTAATTTTGGAACCAAACGCCATACATCATGATCAAATGGATTATTAACCGTTCCCGAAATACCAAGAATCAAATCACGAATCTCATCCATATCATCGTTATCTATTACTCCATCTTGATTAACATCTACTGAAAATCTAGAATAAGGACATAGGTTTCTGCTTCCTACAAGGAGACCTTGAATAAAGACAAGATCAAATGTTGACAGACCAACATTAGGATGAGAAAGGTGAGCATCTGTATAAAAGCGGGCAGACAATTCTCCTTCATAGGAAATTAATCCATCTGCCGGTTTACATAAAGTAAAATCACCATTATTATCCGAAATATCTTCCATGACATTTCCAGGGCCTAGTTCTACTAATTTTACTTTAACTCCTGCTACTGGATCGCCAGTAGTTTTATAATCGCAAAATTCTTCATAGAAAAGACTAGCCTTTGCAGTTAAGGAATCAGTATTAACCAAGGCCTCGGGGACATCATTGTCCGTTCCTTTGT
>CAYQRA010000965.1:0-2525 GCA_964419315.1 uncultured Saprospiraceae bacterium
ACTATTTTTATAAAAGAATTGGTAAAGACCGTACCCGATTCTTTTCAATATTTGATTGATGATTTATTCAAAGACATCATTCTCTACAATAATAAAGCGATCAAAGCGGAGTGCAAACCATTGCCTAATGGCCAATTTGAACTGCGCTTAACTTTGGCCATAGAAAAGTATAGAGCAGATGAAAACGGGGAAGAAGAAAAGGTAGATTTTAATGATTACCTCTATGTTGGTGCCTATGCGAAAGCGAAAGATGGAAAAGCCAAAGGCAAGGAATTGTATTATGAGCTCCACCAATTTAATGAAAAGGACAACACGATTAGGATCTTATTAGACGAGAAGCCAGATCGTGCGGGGATTGACCCTAGCTACTTGTTGATTGATAGAATGCGGGCGGATAACCTTGTGGACGTGGAGTAAGCTTAGCGAAACCGCTCTAGGATTTTAACCTTCTCTAATCCCGAATTTTGATTGTCAAAATTCGGGGTTTTTTACCTTTGGTCGGGTGTATTAAGGAATTGAAAAACCTGCAAAATTTAAAAGAAAGCTTCTCAAAGACTCGGAAGCCACATCCCCATCGTCGCAGAGAAAGTACCGACCAAAATGCAAGAAGTTAAGAGTACTAAAAAAGAGACCAAGATCCATCGCCCTCTTACGCGATCCGGAGCTTTGACTTTAAAATAAAACTCTACAAAAAGGATCGGCAAAATATAACTAAAAGTATAAAGCATATTCAGCGCTGGCCCTTCAAAGGAATCCATGTCCAAGCCGACGGGCCCTTGATTGATCGTGAGCCAGAGCATCAGGAAAACTCTAAAAAACCAAACACCGCTCATGACCAAAAATAATCGGATCGCCCATTTTCGATGGGCAAGCAATTGGTGATTCACTGCTTTTTGGATGGTAAAAAAAGCACAGACTAAAATTAATAAACCATTGACGGTGATAAAAAGATGTCCTGCAAGACCACCGACCGTACCTCTGATCCAAGTTAAGTATAAACCTGCAAAACTAATTAGGAAAGCGGAGCCAATGTAGAGCCGACCATTGATGCGATGAAATTTGGGAAAGTGTTGGCGTACTTTTTTGATCAATTGAAGTGGACCTCCAATGCTTATGATCGCAGCCAATAATAGATGGAGTCCGAATAAGACATTGCCCATGCTATCCTGCTCTATATAACCATGAGAACCAGCGGAACTCCATCGTTCGAAATCTCCCGCCAATCCACTGACGCCATACAAGCCCAAGATGTATAAGGCAAAGATAAATTGTCCGACGACGACGACCGCAAACCAACTGTGGACCGCTATTTTTAGAAATCGAATAGAGGAAGAACGGGTAATGGATTCTGCTTTCATGGGCTGGTAATTTAAAAATAAAATTACGCAGAATAGTTCGTCCATGCACTTCACAAATGTGAAGTAATTCAGTAGCAGAGGAGACTTATCCGCTAAGCTCTTTTCTGATTCTACTCAGACTTCCAGGATTGATTCCCAAAAAAGAAGCAATGTATTTTAGGGGAACATTTTGAATGATGCTCGGATGATTAGTCATTAATTTTAAGTAGCGTTCTTCCGCACTCAGCGTCGCTGCATCAATAGCACGCAGTCGATTGATTTCTAATCTTTGCTGTAGAATTTTCATGGTATAATCGGACTGGGTGACGCTAATTGCTGCTCCAATATCTACATCTTCTCTGGTTATTTGCAACAACTCACAATCGCTAATGCAGTGTAAGTTTTCATTAGAGGGCGTCTTATGCCAAAAATGGTGATAGGAAGTAAAGAACCTTGGGCCATCGTTGATATCAATGGTGATTTCTTGTCCTTTTTCATCGACATAAAAAATCCGCATATAGCCAGAAACAATGAAATTGTGATGTTTATGAATGGTACCTGCTTTGGCCAATATCGTATCCTTTTTTACTATAATGGGTTGGAAATGCCTGCGGCAAATATCTTGGTCGATTTTGGGGATGTCGACAAGTAATCGAACATAATCGAAAAAGACCTCAAAGTACCGATCCACATCTTGGGACTCCTTCATTTGTATGGTTTTGTAGGTTTAGGTTCTTACGGTTACTGGATCACCCGCAATTGGATTATTATTAGAACCATTGCCCCCTTTGATAAATTTCAGGCATTGAGTATCTAGGAGGACTATTGTATTTAGAGACTGTAATGAGGTGAGGTTTTTAATTTTCATGATTTTGATTTAGGCTTGAAGAAAATGGAATATAGTCATTTTTTTGATACTCTGGATTGTTTGGATTAGGTTTGGGAAATGTATTCCTAACGAAGGGACGTAGACATTACTTTTAGTCTTCAGCAACCAAAAAATAAAGAAAAATAATTAATCATTTTTAATGGAAATATCAAAAATGTCCGTAATATTGTCCGTGTCCGTAAAAATGTCCGTAAAACAATATAGAATGGCTACCATTAATTTTTATTTAGATAAAGTAGATAAGAAAGGATTTGCTCCTATTCATCTTAGAATCAATTGTAATGGATCTCAAATCAAGT
>CAYQRA010000966.1:0-2519 GCA_964419315.1 uncultured Saprospiraceae bacterium
ACCCAGTTTATACTAAACTACCTTACAATTTAACGCCATCACGCTAAACTGATCTTAAGAATTGTTAAAATCTTTTACACTACTCAAAGATTTTGTCAGAAGCTTTGAGGAAAACAATCATCTGATTTTTTGAATTGTCAGAAAATGCAAGATTGTCTTGTATGAGTCACTATTTGCAAATCGCATAGTGGTTTCTAATGCTTAAGTATTATGGAAAAACCGAAATTTACTTTTCTACTCCTTCTAGCGCTAATTGCTTTTTCTCCCGCTGGGAAAAGCCAAACAATAATTGCAGAAGTAAATGGTATTACGATTAGCCCTGCTAATCCTGATCCTACAGATTCTATTTTTATTCAATTTTCAGGCTTTCTGTACGACAGCTGTGTCGTATTCAGCTCTGGTATGGCGATTCCTAATGCTAGTTCTGTAGGGGTCAATTTACAATTTGTAGCCACGATGCCTCCCGGACTTCACTGTATACCTACCCTCATTCCATGGGATACCACTTTTAATATTGGTCCAATGCCACCAGGGACTTATCCGATTTTTATGTCTGGAGGCAATTACCTCAATACCCTTACTTTTTTTGATTTACAAGTAATTGTACCCACACCGACTTGTACAGATAATGCCGGAAATATTTGGGTTACCAATACCAATGACCTGGGAGTTGGATCGCTTCGAAAAGCCATAGAATGTGCCAACACAGAATTAGGTACTAACCTAATCCGCTTCAATATCCCTGGCAATGGCGATCATCGCATCAATGTAGGCGCTGCCTCCGGCGATCCATTGCCTGCCCTTATCGATCCCGGAACCACTATCGATGGAACGACCCAACCAGGCTATGGCGCCAATTCAGACAACAGCCCAAAAATTATTCTCGATGGTGCTTTTAATACCTGGACCGCTCCCATCAATGCACTTTGGGTTCAAGGAAATGATTGTAAAATCTTTGCTTTAGAAATTGTCAATTTTCCAGATGATGGAATCGATATTATGGGAGCAAATAATGTAGTGATTGGTTCCTTTGGCGCGGGTAATATCATTTATAATAATGGTTCCGCTCAAGATTTTTTCCCCGGTGCTCCCAATACGGGGCCTTGGAATGGTTGTGGGATCGTCGTTCGAGATGGAGCTACAGCTTGTAGTATTTCTGGTAACATTATCGGAACGAATGAAAATCTAGATACTGGATTGGGAAATGAATGGTCTGGAATCATTGTCCGGGATGGAGCTAATAATTGCCAAATTGGTGGCTTGGCGCAAGGACAAGGAAATATTATTACCGAAAACGAAACGGGCGTTCGCGTAAGTAACTCCGACAATTGTCTGATGCAACAAAATCTTTTTTCTTGTAATAGCCTTTATGGAATACAGCTCGTAGGAAGCGCCAATAATAATATCGCAAGTCCTAAAATTACCAGCGCCCTGGTCACTGGTATTAGCGGAACCTCTTCTCTGGCCGGTGGAGAGGTGGAAATATTTGTCAATGACATTGCAGGATGTGGAGGAGCTCCATGCCAAGGCAAAGTATATCTGGGAACGAGTACGATTTCTAATGGCAATTGGACCTTAAGTCCGCCTTTTTCCAATAGTGTCATTTTACAGGGAGGAGAAAGAATTACCGCCACAGCGATTCAAGCCACCAGAACTTCCGAATTTTCTGATTGTAAAGTAGTCGCTGGTGTTTCTGCCTGTACCAATGCAGATGGTACTATTGATGTGACGACTACCGACGATGAAGGCCCAGGTTCCCTTCGAGAAGCCATTGAATGCGCCAATAATACTTTAGGAGCCAATTTGATCAAATTTAATATTCCAGGAACCGGACCACATGTTATCAATGTTGGAGCTACTTCTGGCGATGCGCTCCCTACGCTTACAGATGATGCTACGGTGATTGATGCTTCTACGCAATCTGGTTATGGAAATACCGGCCCACAAATTATCCTAGATGGTCAAGTGCCCGTATGGACCGCACCGATCAACGCAATTTTTATCCAAGGAGATTTTTGTGAAATTTATGCGCTGCAGGTGATCAATTTTCCCGATGATGGAATTGATTTGACGGGAGCCAATTATTGTAAAATCGGAGGAATTGCTAAAGGAAATGTGATCTACAATAATGGAGCGGTACAAGATTTTTTTCCTGATGCTCCCAATACCGGCCCTTGGAATGGATGTGGTATAGTATTGAAAGGAGGCTCCAGTTATAATGAAATCAAAGGCAATAGAATCGGAACAGACTATAGCGAAACACTGGAAGCTGGAAATGAATACTGCGGTATTATTATCGCTGCGAGTAGTAGTTTTAATTTTATTGGAGATAGTCTTAAGGATGGAAGGAATATCATTGCTCATAATGAACAAGGCATCCGAATAAGTGGAAGCACCGTCAATAATACGCTTACTCAAAATTCGATTTATTGCAATACGAATGAAGGTCTCAATTTGATACTGGATGCCAATAATGGAGTGGGAACACCTGCGATAGGAGAGGCTGGGGTAGATACTAT
>CAYQRA010000967.1:0-2510 GCA_964419315.1 uncultured Saprospiraceae bacterium
TAAATCTAAAAATAGCCTCGATCAAAATGCAAAAGAATTTAATTTACAATGTACTGAGTAATAAGTAATTCAAGTAGGCAGAAAGGTACTTCTTTAATTTAAAAACCACAAATTAGAGGCTTTCGTCCTCTAATTTGTGGAAGCAATAATAAGATCAGAGGCTGTTACCCCTATCCATGATTAAGCTTGAACCTGTGATTCGAGGTAAGTGATAGCGTCTCCTACAGTTTGAATTTTCTCTGCTTCCTCATCAGGGATAGAAAGGTCAAATTCTTTTTCAAACTCCATTATTAACTCTACCGTATCTAATGAATCAGCTCCCAAATCATTGGTGAAGCTAGCTTCTTTAGTTACCTCAGATTTTTCGACTCCAAGTTTCTCAACGATAATGTTTGTTACATTTTCTGCAATCTTTGACATAATTTTATGCTTTAGAAGTTCACTTTTTTGCTCCTTTTGATGCAATTATAGGGCGAACTAGTTTTATTAAATGCAGTGCAAAATAAACCATAAGTACTTTGATAACCAAAGTTTTTTCTCAATTTTTAGCAAGCTTGAACCTAATTTACTGACTTTGTTGACGTTACAAGCCAATTCTTGCCTATATCTATTCTCCTAAATCCTCCTTAAAAAAGCTTCCTTATATTTGCTTTATCGCTTGTTTACTGTACTTTTATGGTAATATTGTACTTTTTACACTAATTAGTGGACCATTATAAAATTTAGTCCAATAAACTACACTAGAAAAAATAAATACTCCCCCTATGGAAATCGTCAATCACCAGAATACTAAGATTATAGCAACCATTGGTCCTGCCTCCAGCTCTTATTCTAACCTTTTGGAGTTGGTTAAAGCGGGAGTTGATGTATTTAGACTCAACTTTTCTCACGGAACACATGCCGACCACCAGCAGGTCATCAACCACATTGTCTATATCAAGAAAAAGTACAACCTACATATTAGCATTCTGGCTGACTTGCAAGGACCAAAACTTAGGGTAGGAAAAATAAAAGACAATGCCCTGCCTTTGGAAAAAGGACAAATCGTCACTTTTGTAAATGAGGAATGCTTGGGAGATGCAGAAAAGATTTACATGAGTTACCAACAATTTCCGATGGATGTAAATGTAGGGGAAAAGGTAATGGTCGACGATGGAAAATTAGTCTTCGAGGTCGTTTCTACCAATAAAAAAGACGAAGTCAAACTCAAAGTACTTTTTGGTGGAACTCTTTCCTCTAACAAAGGAGTGAACCTTCCACAAACAAAAATCAGTCTTCCTTCTCTTACTCCAAAGGATGAACGAGACTTAGAATTTATCCTGACTTTACCAGTCAATTGGATCGCTTTATCTTTTGTCCGTTCGGCCAAAGATGTAAAAGATTTGCGCAAGCGTATCGAAGAAAAAGATCATCCAGCAAAAATCATTTCTAAGATTGAAAAACCAGAGGCTATTGATAAGTTAGATAAAATAATCAAAGCGTCTAATGCCATCATGGTGGCACGGGGTGACTTGGGAGTAGAAGTACCAATGGAACGACTCCCCTTGATGCAAAAAGACATCATCCAACGTTGTATCCAAAGAGCACGACCAGTTATCGTAGCCACTCAGATGATGGACAGTATGATCACCAATCCAAGCCCTACCCGAGCAGAAATTACAGATGTAGCCAATGCCGTTTTGGATGGTGCAGATGCCGTAATGCTCAGTGGAGAAACATCCGTAGGAGCACACCCGGCGAAGGTAGTAGAAGCCATGAACAAAATTATCGATCAAGCAGAACAGCAATACGAACTCGCTCGTTTCACTCGCCCCAAACTTTCCAAAAAGTCACGGACCTTTCTCTCCGATGCCGTTTGCTTCAATGCCGCCAAAACAGCAGAAGAAATCAATGCAAAGGCGATTATTGGAATGACTAGTTCGGGCTATACCGCTTTTAAAGTCTCTAGCTATCGACCGAATTGTGGAATCTATATTTTCTCTGAATTGGAGCATATGCTTTCTACCCTAAATTTGGTCTGGGGAGTTCGATGTTTCTATTATGACAAATTTACTACGACCGACGAAACCATCAGTGACGTTACTGAAATCCTCAAGCAAAACAAAGATGTAGTAGAAGGAGATATCTTGGTTAATACGGGAAGTATGCCGATTCATCGTCGTCACCGAACGAATATGCTTAAGGTTACGGTAGTCGATTAAAAGTTATGTTCACAGGCAAGAAAAAAGCTTGGTCAAAAATTGATCAAGCTTTTTTTATTCTATGGAACGAAAATTGATCTTTGTACAAAAACTCCCCAATGTTCCCGCTTTCTAATCTTTCTGATATTAGTAAAATTCCTACTATCTTTGGCTGGTCACTTTCAGGAGTTGCAATTGAATCTTGTTAACAAGACAGGATTCTCCGTTTAAGTTAATAAAGAAATAAAATAAAATAGACATATGAAAATCATCATTCCTATGGCTGGCCGAGGGTCTCGTCTACGCCCACATACCCTTACTGTTCCCAAG
>CAYQRA010000968.1:0-2506 GCA_964419315.1 uncultured Saprospiraceae bacterium
ATTAATAAGATGTTAAAATTCACCGCAAAGATATAAAGGTTTTCCATTTATTCTTCAGGTAAAAAAGCAATTTTAAAAGTCTGTTTTTATTTAGATTTTGTCTAAATAGCATACTTTCTCCTTTTATCCACATTGTATTCCTTCCTAGGATCAAATCCTTTTGAACTCAATCCACCAAAACCAATGACTAGATTCTCTTCTTCTGGGGGCTTTCTTGCTTTTCTGAGAGGCTTTTTTTTTGCTTAAAAAGCGAGTAAAACTACTTTTAACGGAAGTGTCCGCTCTTTGTCCGGCCTACAAAGGTTTTAAATAAGCAAAGGCTATTACTTTCGCAGAAGTCAAATAACATTAAAGAAAAAGAAGGTTTTTCTCACCCAAACACTGAAACCTTACCCAACAATCCAACTACGAGAAAATTCAACTACCCAGACCTTACAAACACTAAGACTAGAACAATATCACAAGGTTCACATTCACCAAAAAGACAATATGTTTAGCAATATTCTTTTGGCGGTTGACCTCAGTAAAGCGCCAGAAAAAGCATATCGTCATGCTCTAAATCTATCTAACCAATTAGGGGCTAAGCTCCAATTGGCTTATGTTTTTCATCCAAAACAATTAAAAGGATGGCTCCGATCGAGCAAAAAACCTAAAAATCTAAAAACTTATTTTCAAAATCGTCTCCAGCTCTTAAAACCCATAAAAAACGACAAGGAAGTCCCTACTGCCTTATCAGAATTAGCTCAAATTCCTAAGAAAGTCATCCAAGGCTTTCCAGAGGAAGAATTGCTTCAATTGATTCGCCAAGAAGAAATCGAATTAATCCTTGTGAATATTGATGCTTTCAGTTATCCCTTTAACGAGGATTTTGGTAAGGTAGTTTCAACCATTTCCATAGATTCAAGCTGTCCGGTTCTTTTATTACCGTCAGATAGTGTGTCTATTGGATTTAAAAAAATTCTATTTGTGGCGGATTGGAAATACTTCCAGCAAGATCAACTAGAGTACATGGTGGGACTGGCCTATCTATTCAACGCCGAAATACATGTACTGCATGTTTTAGAAAACAAAGCGTCACCTGACCTGGAAAGGAACATTGAAAAACAATTGGATGCCTTAGCATTGGGAATTCCTATAAACTTTCAAAAAGTAGATCCACAGCTGCTCGTAGAAGGAATCAATGCCTATCTGGGGCAAACGGATATCCAGTTGGTCAATTTTATTTCTGTGCGTCGGTATTTCTGGTCAGACTTTCTAAAAAATCAAATGAAGAATAGCTATCGCTTAAACAAAGACCTCCCCATTTTAATTAATTATTTTGAAGAAAACTAAGAAGATTCTAAACAGCTTCGCTTGCAGATACCATCTCTTTTTTCCATCTCCAATATCCAATGGCCGCAATCACGACATAGACGACAAATAGAAGCGCAAACAAATAAGCCCCTCTCGTAAAATAAAGGTAGACATACAAAGCATCAATCACGATCCAGTACAACCAATTCTCTAATTTTCGCTGAACGACCATGAAGGTAGCTGCCATCGAAAAAATAGTAGTAAATGCATCCAAATAGGTCGCAGCAGCTGGCGTATATTCATCAAACAAATATCCAAATAATAAGGCCAATACAGATCCGCTCGCTAAGATGATCAAATGTTCTGACCGACTAAGCTTAGTAATCCTCAACTGTTCTTCCTCTGTTCCTTTCGTCCATTGCCACCAACCAATCACTGCCATCACAATATAAAAGACTTGCAAAAAAGCATCTAAGTATAAGCCAAATATAAGCCCTACTGCATAAGTCCAAAAAGCGGCACTAATGATTCCCCAAAACCAACACCAACTATTATTTCGGGCGGCTAAGACAACATAAATCACTCCTGTTATCACAGCCAATAATTCGGAGGTATAAAAAAAGCCTTCATTTTCTAGCGCTTGTAAAAAAGCCTCCCAAAGTGTATTGAATTCCATATTTTGTTTTACGACTTGAATAATGAGAATTAAACTGGTTTATCAAAAATTGCCTTTAAGTTTCTTACTTTTGTTTCAAACTTCCTAAACATGAAATTCAAAGGTACTGATACCTACGTGGCTACGCAAGAATTACAAGTAGCCGTAAACGCTTCCATCCATTTAGAAAAACCACTTTTGGTGAAAGGGGAACCCGGAACGGGAAAAACCTTATTGGCGCATGAGATCGCTCGATCCTTAGGAAAGCCAATCATCACCTGGCACATCAAGTCAACTACCTTGGCGCAGCAGGGCTTGTATGAATACGATGCGGTATCTCGTTTGAGAGATTCTCAATTGGGCAATGCGGAAGTAGAAGACATTGCCAATTATATCAAGAAAGGAAAACTTTGGGAAGCTTTTGACACGGAAGAATCTGTGGTTTTGTTGATTGATGAAATCGACAAAGCGGATATTGAATTTCCGAATGATCTACTTCTCGAATTGGATAAGATGGAGTTTTTCGTTTATGAATTACAAAAAACAATCAAAGCGAAA
>CAYQRA010000969.1:0-2504 GCA_964419315.1 uncultured Saprospiraceae bacterium
TGCTGCAATTAATAAATTTTTCATCACCGCAAACATATCTACATCTCCCTCCAAATGGTTGGCTTCGAAAAAATTACCATCGGCATCTCGCTTTGTAGATCGGAGGTGAATAAAATTTATTCGATCCCCAAACTTTTCAACCATTGCTGCTAAATCATTATCTGGCCTTACTCCGAAAGAACCCGTACAAAAACACAGTCCGTTACTTTTTGATTTTACTTTTTCAAAAATGTATTCCACATCTTCTGAGGTACTCATGATTCGTGGCAAGCCCAACAAGGGAAAAGGGGGATCATCAGGATGGATCGCTAATTTCACATTCACTTCATCAGCGACGGGGGTTATTTCCTGTAAAAAAGAAACTAAATTATTTCGTAGGGAATCCTCATCCACATTTTGATAAGTATCCAAAATTTCCTGAAATTTTTTCAAATCCAAAACTCCTTCTGTCGTTCCCCCTGGTAATCCTGCGATGATATTTTGGGTTAATTTTGCTTTATCCGATTCAGTCAGATTTGCAAAGTAGGCTCCTGCTTTTTGCTGTTCTTCTTCGCTATAATCGCTACTGGCATGGGGTCTTTTTAAAATAAATAATTCAAAGGCCGCGAAGGCCGCTTTTTCAAAAAACAAAGCGGTAGAACCATCTGGCATGCGATGCTCCAATTCTGTTCTTGACCAGTCTAGTACTGGCATAAAATTGTAGGTCACAATGCGAATATTACATTTTGCCAAATTAAAAATGCTTTGTTTATAATTTTCGATGTATTGCAGGTAGTTTCCAGATGCTCTTTTAATATCTTCATGAACAGGGATGCTTTCAACAACCGACCAAACTAATCCTGCTCCTTCAATTTCATCTTTCCGCTTTTGGATTTCTTCGACGGTCCAAATGGCTCCATTCGGAATATGATGGAGGGCATGGACAATTCCTGTTGCTCCAGCTTGCCGAATATCCGCAAGGCTCACCCCATCAGTGGGGCCATACCATCGCCAAGTTTGTTCGAGTTTTTTCATTTTCTTCATCTGATTTTTCACCTCCACTAAACGCCACTAAATGCACTATATCCGCCATCCACAGGAACCACTATTCCATTGACAAAAGCAGATTTATCATCACATAACCAAAGTAAAGTGCTGATTAATTCCTCTGGTTTTCCAAATCGTTTGGCAGGTGTTTGACTAATGATGGTTTCTCCTCTTTTCGTCAGAGTGCCATCTTCCTTGAGTAATAAGGAGCGATTTTGTTGGGCTACAAAAAAGCCAGGTGCAATGGCATTTACTCGAATTCCATTCCCATATTTGTTTGCTAATTCGACCGCCATCCATTGGGTAAAATTATTGATAGCTGCCTTAGAGGCGGAATAGCCAACGACTCTTGTGAGTGGTAAAAATGCAGCCATGGAAGAAATATTGACAATACAACCTGTTCCTTGTTTGACCATCGGTTTGGCAAAAGCGATCGTTGGAATTACCGTACCTAGTAGATTCAAATCGTTGACTTTTCGAAATTGCTCTACAGAAATATCAAAAACGGTTTGCTCCGGCATCACCGTTGCTCCTGGCCTATTTCCTCCTGCAGCGTTAACTAAGATATCAACTCTACCTGCTTTTTTTAATACTTCATTTACAGCATTTTCTACCGAGGCTTCCTCCAATACATCACATGGAACAAAATGAATTTCAAAACCCATATTTTTGAATTCATCGACCCTATTTTTTCCAGCTTCTTCATTTCTGGCTAGTGCAAAAACTTTTGCTCCTTCTTGTGCCAGACCTTTAGCGAATGCGCTTCCTAATGTTCCACTACCTCCGGTGATCACTGCTACTTTTCCTTTCATCATTGAACTTTTAAGATTGATAAATCTATTTTTTAATTATTTAGTAAGGAGTAAATTATTCTATCCATAAAATGGGTTGCCAAATGGGATGTGTTCTGATGATCTCCTCTGATTTTCGCTCTGGATCCAAAGCATTCCAGGTATTCAAAAAATCTTTGTTTTGGTAGGCCATGGCAGCGAAAAGTAATCCCGGATTTTGTATGGGCAACTCATCGAAATGCTGAACATCTGGTGGTTTTATCCATTTGGATTTATCCTTCATATAGGGAACCATAAATTTCCAAGCTTTTTCAAAACTTCCATTTTCACATTCATACTTCCAAAGATTGTCTTTTTCCGTTGAAGCAATCTGACATAAAACAGAGTAGCCCTCTAAATTAAAAAGGGTATAATTATAGGGTTTGGTTCTACTCAATTCATCAGGAAAACTTCCATCTTTTGCCATTTGCTCAGGAAGTAATTTTTTAAATTGCTCTCGTGCCACTTCCATCAAGTCTTCTCGCTCCGCCAAATGAGCAAAAGCGGCCAATTGTGCAGCCCACCAAGTGCTATGATTATTGCCGTGATCTTTTTCGTCTAAGCCGTAGGGATGTGTATTGAGCCAGTTGGCAAATTGTTCAAACCAGTTTTTTAAACCCAACAATTTTTCGCCTTTTAAAAAACCAG
>CAYQRA010000970.1:0-2494 GCA_964419315.1 uncultured Saprospiraceae bacterium
TTTTTGTAGGAGCTGGTGTGGCCAAAATTTCGGTTTCCAAAGTTATCAAACCACTCATTCCTTTTCTTGTAGCCATGATTGTCGTTTTATTATTGGTTACTTCTTTTGCAGAAATTTCTCTGTGGTTGCCTAGTCTTTTTGGCTTATAAGCTTATGCTAATTGAATCGTAAAATTTAAAATAGAAAATGAAAAAAATTATAACGTTTGGCGAAATTATGTTGCGCCTAAGTCCTCCCGGGTGGAAACGCTTTTCACAAGCGAGTAGCTTCGAGGTCATTTATGGAGGAGGGGAAAGTAATGTGGCGGTCTCCTTAGCCAACTATGGTTTACCCGTTGATTTTGTAACTCGATTGCCAGAGAATGATCTAGGAGATTGTGCCTTGATGGAAATGCGAAAAAGAGGGGTTGGTACGGAACATATTATCAGAGGCGGTGAACGATTAGGTATTTACTTTCTAGAAACAGGAGCCGTAAGCCGAGGAAGTAAAGTCGTTTATGACCGCGCACATTCCTCTATCTCGACCATTGAAAAAGGGATGGTGAATTGGAAAAAAGTGTTTAAAGGAGTTCAATGGTTTCATTGGACTGGAATCACACCAGCTATTTCTCAGGGGGCGGCAGATGCCTGTTTAGAAGCGATCCAAGTCGCAAACAAAATGGGCATTACCGTTTCTACAGATTTGAATTATCGGAAAAAACTATGGAACTATGGCAAAACGCCAGCAGAAGTTATGCCTGCCTTAGTCGCAGGTTGTGATGTGATATTGGGAAATGAAGAAGACGCTGAAAAACACTTCGATATTCACCCTGACGGAGTAGATGTGACCCAAGGTCATTCCATGGACGCACAAGCTTATGTTTCCGTTTGTAAAAAACTAATGGAGAAATTTCCAAGGTGCAAAAAAGTGATTGTCACTTTAAGAGGTTCTATTTCAGCTTCTCATAATACCTGGTCGGGGGTATTGTATGATGGTAAAAAATTGTATGAAGCACCGACTTATCAAATCACTCATATCGTCGATAGAGTAGGAGGCGGAGATAGTTTTATGGGCGGACTCATTTATGGTTTGCTAAAATACAAACGCAGCAATCAGAAAGCCTTGAATTTTGCAGTAGCAGCCTCCTGTTTAAAACATACCATCTTTGGCGATGCGAATTTAGCAAGCGTTGAAGAAGTTGAAAAATTAATGGCAGGGGATGCTAGTGGTAGAGTAAGTCGATAGTGAGATTTTTTAAAAGCCAATTTGTAAGTAAATTTTTTTTTCATAATCAGGAAGTTTAGCTACAAGGGATTGTGGCTAAACTCTTTTCAAAAAACAACAGTGGCAAAATACAATAGAATTCAAGTGGCACTAACGATGGAAGAAACCGGTATGGTACCCTTGTTTTATCATGCGGATGTCGAGATCGGGAAAAAGATAATTGCAGCCTGCTATCGAGGAGGAGCAAGGCTAATGGAATTTACCAATCGAGGAGATTTTGCCCATGAAGTATTTCGGGAATTGAATAAATTTTGTTTGGAAAAATTTCCAGCGATGATTCTTGGAGTGGGTTCGGTGACCGATGCGGGAACTGCTTCTTTATATCTGCAGTTAGGAGCGAACTTTATCGTCACCCCAGTTTTAAGAGAAGACATTGCCGTGGTGTGCAATCGAAAAAAAGTACTTTGGTCGCCTGGCTGTGCTACGCTGACGGAAATTTGCCGAGCAGAAGAACTAGGCTGTGAAATAGTAAAATTATTTCCCGGCGGTATTTATGGACCTGGTTTTGTAAAAGCCATCAAAGGCCCCCAACCTTGGACGAGCATCATGCCAACAGGCGGCGTTGCTCCAACAGAAGAAAACCTGAAAGGATGGTTTGATGCAGGAGTAACTTGCGTAGGAATGGGGTCCAAATTAATTTCAAAAGAAATCATCCAGCAAGGGGATTATGAACTATTGGAAGAGAAAACAAGAGCGGCCATTGACCTAATAAAAAAATTAAAAAAATAAACCACATGAGTATTTTAAAAGCTTTTGACCTTTCGGGTAAAACAGCCCTAGTCACCGGATGTAATCGAGGCATTGGAAAAGGCATCGCCCTCGGTTTAGCAGAAGCAGGGGCTGATATTATAGGTGTCTCTGCGACCATAAAATTACAAGGAAGCGAAACCGAAAAAGAAGTGCTTGCATTAGGTAGAAAATTCAAAGCCTATCAGGCCGACTTTGCGAATAGAAAATCTGTTTATGATTTTTTGGAAAAAATGAAATCAGATGGAGTAGCACCTCTTGATATTTTAGTCAATAATGCTGGAACAATTTTACGCGCACCTGCTGCGGAACATTCTGATGATTATTGGGACAGAGTAATAGAAGTCAATTTAAATGCCCAATTTGTTTTGGCTAGAGAAATTGGAAAAACAATGTTGGAAAGAGGTCAAGGGAAAATAATTTTTACGGCTTCGCTTTTAACTTTCCAAGGTGGAATCACCGTTCCGGGATATGCGGCCAGCAA
>CAYQRA010000971.1:0-2491 GCA_964419315.1 uncultured Saprospiraceae bacterium
CTCATTCGCAAGTGGTAACGGTTGATCCTGCATCTGACCCGATGTTTGTCAATCCACCACCAGATGTTACCATTGATTGTGGAGAACCTTATCCCAATCCAATTGACTTACCTTATACAAATGGGGAAACAGGGTTCTGTGAGATTTCGGGTTCCGTTCCTGCTACGGTGATTGTGATTAGCAATCTTCAGCAAGAATATCAGTGGACCTATACCAATCCTTGTAATGGTTTTACCATTATGCATACCCAGTTGATTACTCAAAATCCAGAACCAGATATTATCGTAATGCCGAGTCAAGTGACTATTTGTGAGGGACAATCTTTTGATTTAAGTACGATTGCTGTAGTTGATCAAAATGGAACAAATCCTACCATCACTTTTCACTCGGGAAGTCCGGCTGGACTGGGCAACCAATTGGGAAGTCCGGTGGTGAGTCCTGCGGTATCGACGACTTATTATATCTTGGCGACTAATGGCTTTGGCTGTACAGATGAAGAACCATTTGATGTAGTAATAGAAATGTTGCCTAATGCGGGGATCAATGGGAATGGTCAGGTCTGTTACGAATTGTCTTCTAGTGTCGATCTTTTTAGTTTCCTAAATGGAACGCCGGATTTGACGGGCCAGTGGTTTGATAATTATGGCTATGGAGTGAATGTTTCAGATCCTTTTAATGTCAATTTATTTGGTTTGCCTCCGGGAACGTATCTATTCGATTATGTGGTAATGTCTACGGGCGTATGCCCAGATGCGATGGCTACTGTAGAGATAGAATTATTGCCCGAAATAGAAATTGATGTAACGGATATTGCTTGTACTAGCGATCCTGATTTTTATGATGTATTTTTTAATGGAAATGGATTTTCTATTGTCGCCACAGGAGGTGGAACTTTGAATGATTTGGGAGGCGGTCTATACAGCATTACAGATATTCCCATTGGGAATACCATTAATATTATTGCCATCAACCCATTAGCCACTGATTGTATCAGTAGCATTTCGATTAGTCCTCCAGATTGTAATTGTCCGCCAGTAGATCCGCCTCTGAGCAATGGTAATAAAACAGTTTGTGAAGGGGAACCCAATCCCGAATTATCGGTAACCGTGGGGCCTAACGAAACCGCCAATTGGTATACGGTACCTGCGGGTGGAACAGCTTTCTTAACCGGAAGCTTAACCTATACGCCATCTAATCCACTGCCAGGACTCTACGAATTTTATGTAGAAACAGAAAGCATAACGGATGGATGCCTTAGTTCTTTGCGGACTTTAGTTACCTTAGAAATTGTAGAGAACCCAACGGGCGTCGATGTACAATTGGAAGAATGTGATACCGATCAAGATGGTTTTGTTCTTTTTGATTTGACTGCAGCAGAAGCGCTCATCAGCGCTAATACTGGATATACCTATCAGTTTTTTGCAAGTCTAGCCGATGCACAATCAGCAAGCAATCCACTTGCAACGAGCTACACCAATACAAGTACGCCCACTCAAGATTTATATGTGCTCATTCAAAACTCAGATACTTGTACGGCTATCGTGACCCTCACCCTATTGGTCAATCTTCCCCCGCTAATTACTTTGGATGTGATGGACGAAACTTGCCTCGGAGATGGAGATGGTTCGGTTACGATAACGAATCCAACTGGCGCAAGTTATAGTTTGGATAGCATCACTTGGACGAGCAATAATGTTTTTGATAATTTATCCTCCGGTCCTTATACGGTGTTTGTAGAAAATGGAGATTCTTGTATCGCCTCGCAAAACTTTACGATCAATCCCGGAATGGAATTGATTCTCAGTGCTTTTGATGTAAGCTGCGATAATAATGGAACCGCCAGTGATTCTACTGACGACTTTTATGCCATTAGTTTTACCCTAAATAATTCCCTCAACCTAGCAGGAACTTATACGGTCCATGATGGTACGAGTAGCCAAGGAAGTTTCTCCTACGGGAGTTCAGAAACTTTTACCGTCCCCGCAAATGGACAATCTTTTACCCTAACCTTTACCGATGATACACGAAGCTGTAGCATTACCCAATCGGTTGGGCCACTAAATCCTTGTTCCACAGATTGTTCCATCAGTATCGATCTACTGGATATCACCTGCTCTGATAATGGCACCGATACCGATCCGACAGATGATGTATACACAGTTACCATCAACGCTTCCGCAATTAATGGAGCCGCTAATGATACTTATAATGTCTTGGTTGCAGGAGTACTGAGTTATAATTTTTCTTATGGTATTGTTTCCATGTTTACGCTCCCCGCAAATGGTGCGAGCCCAATCATCAGCGTGGTAGATAATGCTGATGTCCAGTGTACGGATAGCCAAACGATTGGGCCATTAGACCCTTGTTCTAGTGCTTGCTTACTGACCGGAACAATCACGAATATCCAATGTGATAATGCAGGGACGGGAACTGATCCTTCCGATGATACCTATACTTTTGATTTATTGGTGACGGGAGTCAATGTTTCAGC
>CAYQRA010000972.1:0-2486 GCA_964419315.1 uncultured Saprospiraceae bacterium
ATTACGTACAAGTTACGGTAAACTGCCCTAAAGAAAAGCACGAAATAATATTGGCTTTCTTAGCACAATTGCCCTTTGACACTTTTGAGGAGCAGGAAAAAAGCATTCTCGCCTATATGCCCGAAAAGGATTTTGGAGATAGTCAAGAACAAGATTTGGCTCAATTGGCCACTCAATTTGATTTTACCTGGGAGAAAACACCCATTCCTGCTCAAAATTGGAATAAGGTATGGGAAGCTGGGTTTCAAGCGATCCAAATCAATCAGTTTTGCGCCATTCGCGCAAATTTCCATCCAGCGATGCCAGAAGTCGCCCACGATTTGGTGATCAATCCTAAGATGGCTTTTGGTACGGGGCACCATGAAACCACTCATTTGGTAATTGAGGAAATGGAAAAAGGAGATTATGTCGATAAAAGTGTTTTGGATTATGGCTGCGGCACAGGGGTTTTGGCCATTTTGGCGGCTCGCTGCGGAGCCAAATCCATTGATGCTATTGATTATGATGTTCTTTCTTACGAAAACACTTTGGAAAACCTCGAAACCAACCAAGTTTCCAATGTCGATTGCTATCACGGCACCTTAGAAACTTTAAGTGCCAATCATTATGATGTGATTTTAGCCAATATCAACCGAAATGTAATTTTAGATTCCCTAGAAACGTTACATACTATGTTGAATCCCGGAGGAAAGCTGCTGATTTCTGGTTTTTTGCAAGAAGATGAAGAAAAAATGAAAAATGCCACCCAAAAAGCTGGTTTTAAGGTGGAAAAGGTCAATAATCGAAATAATTGGCTTTGTATTAGTCTTTTTCGTTAGGGGAATGCACTGCTCTTGTAACTCCTTTGCTTCCTTGTCCGTAAACCAAGGCGTAATCTGAGGAGATTTTTCTTCTAATAGAGGGTAAAATTAAACCAATTTCCTATTATAAAGCAGTCTTCGATCAGCTCCAGAACCCCTATGGATTTTTGAATTAACACAAAAGAGTCTGTCTTTTCAGTCAGGTTCGGTCACTAAATATTTGCAAATATGCTTTTACGTTTATCCCTTGCCTTCTTTTTGGCTATTGGTTTTAGCCAAATCTCCCTAGCACAATCTCCAACAGAATTTCCGGATACCCCACCTGAATTTATTAAAGAACTGGGGGTGTTTATGACGGCAAGTAAGCAAAGCTCATTAGAGGATGTTTTTAAAACCTTTTCAAAAAAATTCAATAATGGAGCTTATTCCCAAGAGGAATTTACGGTCATTCACAAGACTTGTAATGCCATGCTGTCGCGTAGAATGAGAGCGGGAGAGTTTTTCAAACCTTATCTAGAAACCTTATTGGTCATAAAGAATGGGGAAAATGGAGCGGATAATTTTCTCTCTTGGCATGAGGTACTCAATCAAATGATGGAGGATATCGAGGGGCGAAAAACCAAATACTTCAAAGCTTTGATGAAGTTTTCTCAACCGTTCTACGAATTCAATGCCATCAAATATTCAAAAAGTGGGGTTAAATGGTTTGTGGAAGCGGATAATTTTAAACTCAAATACGAAGAGAAAGTTCCAAAGATTGAATACGATAAATTGACATTACATGCAGTAAGAAAAGGAGATTCTATTTCGATTGTCGAAACGAGCGGTATTTTTTTACCATTAGAAAATATCTGGAATGGGAAAGGAGGAAAAGTAACTTGGGAAAGATTCAAGGAATTGGAAGAAGAGGTGTATTGTACCTTTGAAGATTATACCATCAATATTTCCAAACCACTATACGAGGTCAGCCCCGTAAAAATTCATTATCCACAGCTTTTTCCAAATGGTGATATCGTTGGAAGTTTTCAAGATAAAATTGTTGTTAGAAATAAAACAACAGAAGGATCTTATCCACGTTTCGTCTCTCAAGACAGCATTTTGAATATTGAAAATATTGGAGGAGGGGTTCGCTATCAAGGAGGTTTCAAATTGCAAGGAACTACCGTACATGGCTATGGAAGTGCAGACAACAAAGCGCGGATTTCGATCTACGACGAAGAGAATAATAAAACCTTTCGCGGAGCTTCCGAGCTTTTTGTGATCCGAAAGGGAGAACGTATGGCGGGAGAAGGAGTAGAGTCCGTGCTATACTTTGGCAAAGATTCTATTTATCATCCAAGTGTGAATTTTAAATTTGACATTCCCCAAGAAGAGTTGACGCTCAGTCGAGGAAAACGGGGGAGTGACCGAAATCCTTTTTTCAATTCCCAACACCAGTTTAATATTGATGTCAATAGTGTAAAGTGGTTGATGGCAGGAGATTCCCTCATCATCGGAGAGCGTTCTGTTTCCTTTGCGACCACCAACAAAAAGGTGACCTTTGAATCCCTAAACTTCTTCTTAGCGAGTGATTATGATCGCCTACAGAATATTTCTTCTACCAATCCATTAGCAACGATAAAGATTTTTTCAGAAAGAGAAGGTACTCGGTTTTTGAGTGCCAATAACTTGGCAAAATTTATCAAT
>CAYQRA010000973.1:0-2484 GCA_964419315.1 uncultured Saprospiraceae bacterium
TTTGATTCGCAAACACCGCTTATGGGAGGTTTTTTTGGTAGAAAAATTACGTTTTTCTTGGGATGAAGTGCATGAGATTGCGGAGCAATTGGAACACATCAAATCGCCAGAACTAATCGAACGATTGGATGATCATTTGGGTTTTCCAAAATTTGATCCACATGGCGATCCAATTCCTGATGCGGAAGGCAATTTTGCTTATCGCCAACAAGTCTTGCTTTCCACTTTACAAAAAGGGGAGGCAGGGGTTGTAGTAGGGGTGCAAGAGCATTCTACTACATTTCTACAATACCTCGATCGAATGAAAATACAACTAGGTGTACACCTAACGGTGCTAGACCAGTTTGATTATGATGAATCTTTAAGCATCTTACTTAATCAAGAAAAAGAATTGGTACTCAGTCAAAAGGTTTGTCAAAATCTATTCATCACCAAATCTGAAAATTCGTGAATTTCAATAAACTCCTTTTACTTTTTTCTCTTCTATTTGGCGTTTTGCATTTGCAGGCACAAGAAAAAAAGATAGTAGTGGCTACTGCATCTATGATTGCAGACATGGCCAAAATTGTAGGTGGTGATTTGGTACAAGTAGAATGCATTGTTCCAATTGGTGGCGATCCGCATTTGTATGACCCAACGCCAAGAGATGCCAACCTTTTAAATAATTCAGATCTTATTTTTAAAAATGGTTTGACCTTTGAAGGCTGGCTCAATGAATTGATTGAAACTTCCGGCACTAAGGCGAATGTCATTACCGTAACCGATGGCGTAGAAGCGATTCGAAGTTTGGAATATCATAATGCCTCAGACCCACATGCTTGGATGGATGCGCGCAATGCCTTACTTTATATCAAAAACATCAAAGAAGGCTTGGTCAATTTATTGCCAGCGCATAGTGAGGCTTTTGAAAAAAACTACTTAAACTACCAAGAAGAATTAGTTGCACTGGATAATTATATTCGCCAGCAAATTGCCAAAATACCAGAACAAAAAAGAGTGCTCATCACTTCTCATGATGCCTTTCAATATTATGGCAGAGCCTACGGACTTTCACTTGAATCTGTACTAGGAACTTCCACAGATGCAGAAGCGCAAACCTCTGATATTCTTCGACTCAATAAGGTTATCAAAGAAAGCGGCGTTCCTGCTATTTTTGTAGAAAGTACCATCAATCCAAAATTACTTAAGCAGGTGGCCAAAGACAATGACATCATTATCGGTGGTAGTCTCTATGCCGATTCGATTGGAGATGAGGATAGTCCTGCCCCAACTTATGCCGCGATGATGCGCTTCAATACCGATGCGATTGTCAATGCTTTGACTCGAACTACAGCTGCACCGAACGAGGGCAATCAGGTACAAGACCAAAGCGAAACAAGTACCTTAGCCAAAATCATTCTCTTCAGTATCATTGGAGGCCTTTTTCTTGGTGGTTTCTTTTTGATGCTCAATACCCTCAATAAAACAGCTCGAGCAGAACTAGGAAACACCAATCCCAATGCACCCATTATTGAAGTCAAAGGCTTGTCTGTTTCTTATGATCGCAAAAGAGTATTGACCAATATTTATTTAAAAATTGAAAGAGGCCAAATCTATGGAGTAGTGGGCCCCAATGGTGCTGGAAAATCAACGCTCTTTAAGGCTATCTTAGGTTTGATCGAAACCAACTCTGGAAATATTTTGGTCGAAGGATCGCCAATTGAGGAGCAAAGAAAAAGGGTAGTTTATGTGCCGCAAAAAACAGATGTGGATTGGAATTTTCCGGCGACTGTTTTGGACATTGTATTGATGGGCCGCTATCCGCACAAGACGACTTTCCAAAACCTCAATCCAAAAGATAAACAGATGGCGCTGGAAGCGTTGGAAGAAGTGGGGATTGAAAATTTTAAAGACCGGCAGATTGGTGAGCTTTCTGGTGGACAGCAACAGCGGGTATTTATCGCCCGTGCTTTGTGTCAGGAAGCGGATGTCTTTTTGCTCGACGAACCCTTCGTTGGAGTGGATATGACGACAGAAGAAAAGATTGTACAAATTCTCAAAAAATTAGCCGATCAAGGAAAAACGCTTTTGGTGGTTCACCATGATCTTTCTTCCGTGCAAACTTATTTTGATCAGGTGATTTTACTCAATCAGCGATTGATTGCTTGTGGAGATACGGAGGTGACTTTTACGCAGGAAAACTTGAGTAAGGCTTATGGTGGACAGTTGCCTATTTTACATCAAACGGGGATGATTGATTCTTAGTTTTTCTTTGGAGAACCTTTATGGAGGTCAGGATAATTCTACTTCACTCCATTCATTACCTACCAAGTAATAGCCAACTGTTGCGTGTTAAATATTCCTACGACTCCACTTAATTTCCACTAAACGGCTAGACCTTATTCTATAAAAACATACTCAGATATAATGGCTCCAAGCGAATGCAACTATTTTTTTCAAAATCTATCAGAATTTCCATTACCTTTTTTCCATTTAGGTACATAT
>CAYQRA010000974.1:0-2483 GCA_964419315.1 uncultured Saprospiraceae bacterium
ACTGTTGACTAGATTGTTGGACGATGCCGATCTGCATCCATTCCCCTTCTTTTTGCAAATCCACCCAATTGCTTTTTTGTAGAAAAGCCAGCGCTTTTTCTTTGGTATAAGGGTCGAACCCCTGATAGCGACAAACGATTGGATCAGAGCGGTAGGCATGAAAGTCTACCAAATCTTTTTCAGAAAGTGGTCGGAGAAGTACTTGGGTATTTTGCGCTAAAATCATAACTAGGAGCGGAAAAAATTGATCATTGAAATTAGAAGGAGAGTCGAGAACTTTAGATCAGCTAAAGTCAATCTCTGTGTTGTCTCCGATATTCAGACTCTGAGAAAGTCCCTTAATCGCCGCATCACTTCCCACCAAAGATTGCTTAAGTACCACTTCTTCGATCGAAGCATAAGAACCAATGATCGATTCTTTAACTATAGAATAATTGATTTTGGTATTGTTGCCAATAGTAACATGAGGGCCGATGATAGAATTTGAAATTTCACAGTCTTTGCCAATACTTACCGGATGGATGATAATGGAATTATCATAAGTTGGAAGATTAGCAGAAGCATAGCCTTCTTTATCGAGTAGCATGGCATTGGTTTCCAACAAAATTTCTTTCTTTCCACAATCAAACCAATTGTCAACGGGTACAGTCGTAAATTTTACTCCTCGGTTGATCATCTCCATAAGCGCATCGGTCAATTGATATTCTCCATGCGTTCTAAATTTGTTGGCGATATTATAATCTACCACATCAATCAAAGTTTGTACTTCCTTGATTTTATAGAGTCCGACCAAAGCTTGATCTGATTTGGGAATATTGGGCTTTTCAACCACCTTTCTTACAAAACCATCATCGCCCACCACCGCTACTCCAAAATCTCTAGGATCGTCTACTTTTTTGATACATAAAAAAGAATGCGGGGCTTCTGTCACCTGCTTCCAATCCAAATCAATAATGGTATCTCCAAAAACAATCACCACTTCATCAGCATCTCCAATGGCTTCTTTGGCAGTCCAGATCGCATGGGCAGAACCTTCGCGATTGCTTTGCAATACAAACTGCTTATTCAACTCTGGATATTCCTTATTTAGAAACAATTCAATTTTTTCTCCCAAATAGCCAATGATAAACACAAAGTCTCGAATACCAATGTCTACTAAAGCATCTATAATAAAAGAAATAATAGTTTTTCCGGCCACTGGAATCAGTGGCTTTGGTTGGGTGTAAGTATGTGGACGTAGTCGGGTTCCTGCGCCAGCTACGGGTATAATCGCTTTCATGAACTATTCCTTTTAATGTTTCATTAGGGAAGATAAGGATTTATTGGGAGTTTCCTTCTATATGTCTGGAAATGAAGACAGGAGATGGGGAGGGATCGTATTGACTAAAGTCGTTCATTTACCTGCTGACAGACTACTTATGAACTGCTTAACTGGTTTGTCCGAATGATCAGATATAAAGCAAAGCCAACTGCAACACCTGGAACCATACCAAGCAACACACAGATCCAACCATGTTTTATTTTAGGATATTCATACACAACCCAAACCAGCAAAATCAACCAACAACAGATGACATCAGTGGAGTATCCTGCAGCGAATGGATTTACAAAACCTGAGGCAAAGGCACCTATTACATCTGGATTTTCAATAAGTGGGGGAATCATTAGAATCAAAAATATCGCTGTAAATATTGACGCAATCAGACCTACACTTACTTTGAATACTTTTTCATTCATCATGCATTTATTTTGTGGTAATTATTCTATAGGTAGGTTTTTTCAATCTGGGGTACAGTTTTGAGCTATGTCCCAGATGATATTGCTTTTAGTTGAGGGATATAAAAAAGGATATACCCGAGAAGGTATATCCTTTTTGTTGAAGTTGTATAGAAAAACAAACTTATCCTTCCAAAGCAGCCGCTCCACCCACAATCTCTGAAAGCTCTTTGGTAATCGCTTCCTGACGGGCTTTGTTGTAAGTAATTTTCAATTCCTTGATCATTTCACCAGCATTATCCGTGGCTTTATTCATGGAAGTCATCCGCGCACCGTGCTCAGAAGCATGTGTATCCAATAAGTACTTATGAAACTTGGTTTGCAAAATCGAAGGCACCAAATGATCGAGTAAAGTGATCTTGTCTGGCTCGAAAATGTAGTCCGCACGCATTTGAGTTGCCCCTTCTTCTTTCTCTAACTTAGGGACTGGTAAAAACTGCTCTACTTCTGCAAACTGAGTAGCGGCATTTTTAAAACGACCATAAGCAACTTCTACTGCATCAAATTGTCCATCCTTGAAAATATCCATCAATCGACTAGAAACGGTAGAGACATTATCGAAACTCAAATCACTAAACAAGTCAACATAGTCGCTGACTAATTTATAATCTTTGGAACGCTTTCTAAAATAATCATTTCCTTTTTTACCAATGCAATAAACGGTTAGATTTCCGCTGTCGCGCTGTGCGGCATACTTCTCTTCAATT
>CAYQRA010000975.1:0-2467 GCA_964419315.1 uncultured Saprospiraceae bacterium
CATTATACGGTGATTTGGTATGGTAATTTAATAATGAACTTTGTATTGCCATTCTTGATCCTCATGCGCAATGATACCAAACGTAAATTTGGTTCCCTAGGCTTTGTATCTGTATTGGTTCTTTTTGGCCACTGGGTAGATTTCTTTATGATGATCAAACCAGGTGCTTTAATCAATGCGAATGACCATTTAGCACACATGGCGCATGCCGGAGACCATGGTGGACATGGCGCGGATGCTGCTCACGGAGCTGACCATGGTGGACATGGTGCCGAAGCTATGGTAGAACACGTAGAAACCGCTACTGAATTTATGATGGGATTCACTATTCCTGGATTATTGGAAATAGGAACATTCCTCGGTTTTGGAGCGATGTTTTTATACTTTGCTTTTAGCAAATTATCTGAAGC
This sequence comes from uncultured Saprospiraceae bacterium, assembly GCA_964419315.1. Lineage (GTDB taxonomy): Bacteria > Bacteroidota > Bacteroidia > Chitinophagales > Saprospiraceae > CALLVY01. The sequence goes on from CAYQRA010000975.1 coordinate 411, forward strand.
AGCACTCACGCCAGAGCACGATCCTTATTTGGGAGAAAGTTTACACCATCACGTTTAAACTAGAATCCATTTCAAGGGTTATATTATATAAGAAATGTTTTAAGTAACATATTTAATTTTTAACTGATGACAGCTTTTTTAATCTTTTTATCTCTAATTCTGATTGGTATCATTATCGTACAAATCGGAAGAGTATCTGATCTGGCCGGCCGAATTCGCGGTGAGGAGGATCAACAAGAAGAAGCCAATAGAATAAATGCCTCTTTATCGATGGTATTTGTTGTGGTATTCTTGATTGGAGTAGTCGTTTGCCATTACGGATTTATAAATGATGTACTCTGGAGTGGGCCTCACGTATCAGCAACAGAACACGGGGTCGCCTTGGATTATATTTTTAATGTGACTATGGTAATCACTGGAATTGTATTCTTTATCACGCAAATTCTATTGTTTTGGTTTGCTTACAAATATAAGGCAGAGAAGGGGCGTAAATCACTTTACATACCTCACGATAATAAATTAGAGATCATTTGGACCGCAATACCCGCAGTAGTAATGACCTTTTTGGTTGTTGGTGGATTAGATGCTTGGAATGAGGTAATGGGAGATGTAAATGAAGGAGAAGAGCACATTGAGATTGAAGCAACTGGTATGCAGTTTGCTTGGATGATGCGTTATCCTGGACCTGATGGATTGTTAGGGGAGAAAAATTATAAATTAATTACTCCTAATAATCCGCTTGGACAAAACTGGGAAGACCGAAAGAATGATGATGATGTTGTAAGTACTTCTCCTGGTGAGGTGATCAAACTCCCAGTCAACCAATTGGTAAGAGTTAGAATTACGGCAAGAGATGTCCTACACAACTTTGATATTCCTCACTTCCGTGTAAAAATGGATGCAGTTCCCGGTTTGCCAACCGTATTCAAATTCCGTCCAACGGTAACAACTGAGGAATACCGTAAAAATCTAGGTGCTACGGATAAAGATGGCAATCCACTTTATCCTAGACAGTGGGATCCAATGGATCCTACCGAACCGGATGGTCCAATGCGTTGGGAAGCTTTTAATTATGAGTTGGCTTGTGCAGAGCTTTGTGGAAATGGCCATTACAGTATGCGTCGTGTTATAGAAGTTGTAGAACAAGATGAATATGATGCATGGTTGCTGGAGCAAAAATCTTATTACGAAACCACCATCAAAGGTACTGATGAAGATCCTTTCAAATTAGACCCTAAAGCGGCTGCTAAAAAGGCATTTACGGATGCTGTTTCCGCTGCTTTGAGTTCTGATAACGAAGCTGATAAGGTTTTGCGTCTAGATAATGTAAAATTTGCAACTGGAAAATCTGATTTGACTCCTGAGTCTACAGATGAACTCAATAACCTTATGGGAATTTTAGAAGCTTATCCTACCATGACTATTGAGATCGCAGGACATACGGATAATGAAGGAAACCCTGTTTCTAACCAGACTTTATCTGGAGCAAGAGCGGCAGCAGTGGCTCTTTACCTCAAAGAAAATGGGGTAGCAGCTAATCGCATGGTTTCTAAAGGATACGGCGATACCGTTCCTGTGGCAGATAACGCAACTATTGCTGGTCGCAAAGAGAATAGAAGAACAGAGTTTAAAATTCTGACTCAATAAAATAATCTACGGTGCCTATTTTGGCACGACACTATAAACTTTTTTACAATGGATAATATCACGGCAACTCCGACAGATTACGATGAGGATGTATTGATCCAAGAATTAGGCTATGATGATCATTTTCATGAACATGAACATGGCGACAAATATGGGTCTCAATTTATCACTCATTATATTTTTAGCCAAGATCATAAAATGATTGCCAAACAGTTTTTGATTACCGGAATGTTCTGGGCAATCATCGGTGCTGGGATGTCAATCATCTTCCGTCTCCAATTGGGTTTTCCTGAGGAAAGCTTGACTTGGATCAAACCATTGCTTGGTAAATGGATTGTAGTAAACGAAGCTGGAATCGGAACTTTAGCACCTGATTTTTATTATGCCTTGGTGACGATGCACGGTACCAT
>CAYQRA010000976.1:0-2460 GCA_964419315.1 uncultured Saprospiraceae bacterium
CTCACACACGGGATTTGTCAGAGAACCATTTTTATGAAGTCAAGGAGCTTTTTTATTTCTACTTTAGATCTACTTTTTTACTTTTTGTATTGCCAATGGAAAAGACCTTGATTTGAAGTTTTTAAAGCTTAGGAATGGTCTTAACAGTTTCTAAGAGTATTAATTAATTTTTGATAAAAGCGCTTGCACTTTTTGAGCAAGCCATTTCCTTTCCGCAATTACCTTTGTGGATTGGATTTTTTCCAATAAACGATGGATTCTCTTCTCCTTAAATCGAGTGCTTGGGTGAATGATTTGTTTGAGTAAATCAATGAAATGCGTATAGCCTTGTCTTTGTTTGTCTGGTAGGTGAGATTTGGAAATCCGGAAAATAAAAATTTTAAAAGCTTGGATTTTGGATTCGAGGAGTGGAGAATCCAATTCGTAATAGATTTGAACTTCGAGGCGCCGACTAGATAGTTTAAGATAAGTATCTTCAAAATTAAAAACCAATTGATCCAATGCGCTGTGGTATTCCGCTTTGGCGAAAAACAGTTGAGCGCGATTCAGGGCATAAAGAGATTCCGGTTCTTTCAGACCAATGATTTTATAGCGATAATCTTCCAAAAATTGTTCTACCCAATCATAATCTTCGAGTTTCAGACCTAAGGTGACCATGTTTTGAAAACTAGAAGACAATAATCCGCCATTCGAATCTAGTACGCCCTGCGTCAATCCTTCCCGATACAAAACAAATAATTCTTGCAGATAAGACTCTTGGCCTTCGTTGAGTTGGTGGGTACAAAAATTCCGCAGGACGCCATGTACCAATTGTCTTTGGTTGAGCCCGATTTTCATGGCCGACTGATCGTATAGGGATTTGAGTTTTTGATAGTCGGGGGCATTAGGAACACCCTTTAACAAGAGGTAGGTTTTATACAATAGATGAAGTAAGACTTCGTGTTTAAATGTTCCTTTCTCAAAAAGAGGCATCAACAACTCCAAACTCTCCAAACTTCCGTCCTCTTCTAGCGGAACCTGATAGTTACTTTGGTTGAGAAAAACACAGGCAGATTCTAACTTGGCCGCTACGAAAAAATAGTCGAGTTGGGATAAAGTTTGCGGTAGATTCAAGTCTGTTTTACGTCGATTAAAAACACTGTAGTGATCGGTCAATTCTCTGGCCAACAAGAAATCATACCAATAATGTTGAATATCTTTCGTGCTTTGAGCAGCTTGCAATTTGCAGGCTTTGCCATGGTAGTCGAGAAATTTTTTGGGTAAATCTTTTTTTCGCATAAAAGCCAGCGTACTCATAAAAGGAGGCAAATGCCCAAGGTTTTCTTGTTGATAATGCGTTTCGATAAAACGCTGGAGTTCCTTATTGGCTTTGGTCATCAGGTGTTTGAATTTCCTTTCTTGAAAATCTTCCGATGGAAATAGTTTTTTAAAGACTTTTTGTTTGGCTAATTTAGGATGATCATAGGTAGGGTAGAAGCTTTGGAGGTGTTGAAAAAATTCGATAAGGTCCGAGACATTGCGTCCTTGAAAAAAATAAGGAGAGTGTAGAAAGTTATCAAAGCATTTTAGTTCCTTCCGGTCCAGCGTTTTTAATAAGCTCAATAATTTGGTCTGAAACATAAAGGGAAAAGGTTTGCAATCTGTGAATAATTTTGAAAAAATGTAATCAGATTATTAGCAGCAATAAGCGATATTATCCCATTAAATTACCAAAAATAAACAACATGAAAAATCCATTCTTTAGCGCGAGTTTCTTTGTCTTTTTTTTGCTATCAAATACTTTTTTGTACAGCCAAACTAACCAAGCGACTAATCAACCCAATCAAGCGACCATATTTGAATTGACGGATTCGAATGTCAGTACAGTCGCGGCGCAGGTACACCAATTATTGCAGAATAAAGCAGAATATCCAGGCTTCCCCTCTCCAAATGAATTAAAGATTTATTTGGAGGAACCCTTCGCTTCCCCACATTTGATTTTCGATCCAAGTGCCTGTCCAAAGCCCGGTCTGAGAGCTTATGAAAATGCACAAGGACAAATTTGTTTTCGCTTTGACAATCTAAGCAATTCAGTAAATGGCAATTTGGTAGTGGGTAGATTGGATTATTCCGATCCTACTTTTCCCAATTTTTTTATTACCTATGGAACGGTATTGAATACGGGGATAAACCTTCCCGAAAAGGATTTGCATTGCCAGATTTTTGTCATTGGATACCTCTGTCCTCCAGCCAATCCAAACGGACCACAAGTGGCGAATAAGTTTGAAATATTGATTGTTGATAAAAACATCTTATAGTTTTCTCTAAGCGCATTTTTAAATTTAGTTCGCCTATTCAGGCTCAGGAACCTTCGGTTTCTAAAGCCTGAAAACCAACATTTTACGAACCCCGTAGCAAGTACGGGACAGGCCTGACTTCGAAATAATGAACTCATTTAGCCTGTCCGGATGGCCAGACTTT
>CAYQRA010000977.1:0-2456 GCA_964419315.1 uncultured Saprospiraceae bacterium
CGAAATGACAATTGCGGCGATTAACTGAAGGTTCGCTGTTCTATTTTTTTTTACCGAAAAAAGAAAACCGGCAAATAACAGTCCTTGTAGTGCCCCTAAAATGGCAAGAATTTTCATAAAACAGTTTTCTCTTTTTCAATTCACTCTCGGATTAAATTCTTCGCAGCCTTAAAATATTTTCGAATATTCACCCAAAAAGCCAACGCCAGATAAATAATCAAAGGTGAACCAAGCGCAATGAAAGAAGCATAAATGAAATATAAACGCACGCGAGAGGTGGCGATTCCGATTTTTTCACCAAGGTCTCCTCTCCTATTTTAACCAACCTAAAACTGGAATTTCCAAAAGAATTTAAAGCCAGTCAAATCTATCCCAAAAACTTGGCCGACCTATTCAAAGGATCTACTTTAAGTGTATTGGGAAGATACCGTGGAAAAGGAGATGGAAAGATTACTTTATCTGGAATGGTCAATGGAAAAAAAGTAGTTTATCAATATCCAATCCAACTGACAGCACAAAATACGGTCCATGAATTTATTCCACCGATGTGGGCTACTCGAGCCGTAGGATATTTGCTAGAGCAAATTCGACTGCAAGGCAATCAACAAGAACTGATTGATGAAGTCGTTCGATTATCTAAGACATATGGCATCATTACGCCGTATACCAGTTATCTAATTTTGGAAGATGAGCAAACACAAATTGGGATGCGCAATTTGCGTCAAGAAGAGGCTATTTTTTCCAATCGGATGCGCAGTCAAACTCCGGCCAGTAGAAATAAAATCGCAAGCGAGTATGAATCGAGTATGAATCAGATAGATGGCAAAGCCAGCGTGCAAGCTAGTGAAGAATTACAAGACATGAACGCTTCTGATAATCTTGCAAAAACACAAACGGGTAAATCTAGAATGAACTATAGAGACCAACAAGGTCAAGAACGCAATTTGGCAGATGGTATCCGCTATATCCAAGGTCGAGCGATCTACCAAAACGGTACGCAATGGATTGATGCACAAACTCAATTGGCTGCTAATCAAAGTCTACCGACTCGCCGCGTACAATTTAATTCGGATGCTTATTTTAAATTGATTAAAGCGTCAGAAGAACATTCAGATTTATTGGCCTTGGGTAAAAATATTCGTTTCTTAAATGGACAAGAAATCGTGGAGATTTATGAGTAAGTGAGCACGTCTATTTAGATTTTCTATTGAAGTTGTTTAAAAAGTCGTGATGAACTTATTGATAAGTGCTTGGGAATCAAGACGAAGCTCATTTTTTGTTTCGTAGCCAAAGCTACGGTGACCAAAAATAGCTGAAGTATTGGTTGTCAATGGCTTGTCAAGAAATCATTGAGGGCTTTTTTAAACAACTTCATTATAAAAATCAAAACCAAGGAGGTATCCTGCAGATAAACTGTGGATACCTCCTTTCTCAAAACAATATTTCTACAAAAGAAAAAAATCTTTAAAATTCTTTTGGGAATAGAAATAATACTCCTATCTTGCCTTACCAACGGTTTGTTATTAACAACTTACATTAGAGTATTTACAGCATTTCCACCCAAGATTACGAGTCCCTTAAGACGATCAAAGTAATCAAGACGTTTCTGTTTTATAAGTTCAAAACGATCCATACTATTTAGTTTGCAATAGCCAATAGCACATCTCGGCAGCAAGCTATTTGTTCCTAGCATTGAGTCAGCACCTAATGTCTAGGGGGCTCCCTTGCAGCCTGTTATTAATTCAATTTTATCATAGTCGAAAAACTATGCATAAGAGGCATTGCTATGCCACCAAACAAATCACTTGGGTATATCCAAGATTTTAAACAGAGGTACTGACCTCTGCATTCTATTTATCTATTTTTATAACTAAACATAATCTAAGTAATGAAGAAAATCAATCTCCTAAATTTATTGTTCTTAATGTTTTCATTAAGTGCTTTTTCGCAAATAAACGAGTCTGAGGCTACCGCAATCGACCTAAGTAATGAAGACAAGTTCGTTAGATGTTACACCGAAGAAGTCTACCCTAGCAGAGACAATACAAACCCCAATTACGAATCTCTAGAAGACTTTGAACGTTGGTTGGCTCCCAAAGTTGAAAAATACAAAGCAGAAGCTGCCAACCGTACCGTAAATGCTATTGTTACCCTCCCTGTTATTTTCCACGTCATTCATGATAATGATGCGGTAGGAAGTGGCCCCAACCTTAGTTCCAATTTGATTTATGCTCAGATCACTCAATTGAATAATGATTTTGGAAAAATTAATGGAACCTCTGGAGACAATAATGATGCCGTAGGAGCCGACACAGAAATCCGATTTTGCGCAGCGCGCAAAGACCCCAATGGTGTTACCCTCTCAGAAAGAGGAATCAATAGAATCAATAGAAATTCAGTGGGTTGGACGGCTCCACCTTATGGAAGTAACTGTAGCTCTAATCCAAACTTTTCTT
>CAYQRA010000978.1:0-2447 GCA_964419315.1 uncultured Saprospiraceae bacterium
ATTGGTAATCAATTTTTTAATTAATAGTTCGGTTTGCTTAACCGGACACTACTGAGTTTATTTTTTAATTTAATGTGTAACTAACATGGTCTGTCAAGCTTTGTTTAACCTTTTTTGTCAAGTATTAAACAAATACTTGTTTCAGTTAGAAAATTAATATTAGGAGATATTGAAGTAAATAAAGAGTAGCTAGAAATGAGTTTTAAAGTAGGTTAAATGAAAAGATTATAAAAAGGAGATTTAAAAACAATGCAATAACAGGCAAATCAATTTTCACTATTTTTAGTGGCGGAATAAGAGTTAAGGATATCGAATTAATGAATCTCTTAATTAAAAATTCGATCGAAACATACAACTAAGAAAGGCCTCACTACTTGAATTTCATGTTAGCGCCGGAACAAATACATCTACGGCCAGCTATTAAAATGAGTACTTATAAAAAGCAAAAAACAGAGTACCAAAATGATTTGATACTCTGTTAAATTTTAAAAAATATTTTTTAAATCCTGTATCTATATTTCAGGACTAAACAAACTTTAAAATAATTTTCTCAGATAAAACCAATTACTCCAAAACTCTCCCCTATCTTTAAGCTCATTGATAAGTAAGTGCTTAGACAAAAGCACTAACGAAGTTGTTTTAATTTCTTCAATCAAGATAAATGTCAATTCTCAAAATTCAACAACTAGAAAAAAGATATGGTCGGATCAAAGCGATCGACCAACTCAGTCTGCAAGTAGAAAAAGGGCAAATCTTTGGATTATTGGGGCCCAATGGAAGCGGTAAAACCACCACCCTTGGAATCGTACTTGACATCCTCAAAAAAGATGGTGGCTCTTATGAATGGTTCGATGGGCAATATGGTAAAAATGCGCGGCGGAATATTGGAGCTCTTTTGGAAACGCCCAACTTTTATCCCTACCTCAATGCAGATGAAAACTTAGCCATTATTGCCAAAATAAAAAGAAAGCCTCAGAAGGATTTTAGAGCTATCTTAGAACTAGTCAACCTCTACGATCGACGACTTTCTCCTTTTAAAACCTACTCCTTAGGTATGAAACAAAGACTGGCCATTGGAGCTGCTTTGGTCGGTGATCCTGAAATATTAATTTTGGATGAACCAAGCAATGGATTAGACCCTAATGGGATTGCAGAAGTAAGAACTACGATTCAACGAATTGCAGAGGCGGGTAAGACCATTTTGATGGCAAGTCATATCTTGGCTGAGGTGGAAAAAGTATGTACGCATGTAGCCATTATTAAAAAAGGCAAACTTTTGGCAACAGGTCCAGTAGGTGCCATTATCAATAATGAAATTACGGTGGAAGCGGCTTGCGCAAACAACGAAAAATTGCGATCTGTCTTAAGCGACTCTTTGGGCATCAAAAATTTCCAAACACATCCTAGGTACTTACTTTTTCAGGTAGCAGAAGATTTTGACATTGCCAGCATCAACCAGATAGCTTTTCAAAACAAACTGATAATCAACCACTTACGAGCACGCAAAAAAAGCTTGGAAGCAGAATTTTTAGAAATCACCAGCTAAACCCATACTTCTTTTATGTATCAATTGCTCCAATTAGAATGGATGAAATTTCGCAAATATCGGGTCTTCCAAGCCATGGTTGCCTGCTTTGTAATCCTCCTCCCAGGCAGCATTTTGACCTTGACTAATATCAATCAAATTCCTACTCAATTGGGGAGCAAAGAAATGTTTTTCATCTTTCCTACGGTCTGGAAATATTTGACTTATACGGGTGGCTGGTTGGCTTTTTTCTTTCTTGGTTTTTTGGGAGTTATTGCGATCACCATGGAGTTTACCAATAAAACTTTGCGACAAAATGTAATTACTGGACTAAGCCGTGCCGAAGTATTTTTCGCCAAATTCCTCTTCCTAGTTAGTATCAGTTTCATGGCTACTCTTTACCTTTTTATTTGTGGCCTGGTCATTGGTTATTTACATACCGAGACGATTTATATTTCCAAAGTATTTCAAGAATACCGCTTGATCCTGCAGTTCTTTTTATTGTGCATAAGTTATATGACTTTTGGTTGGCTCATTGGTACTTTTATTCGTCGTACGGGCTTGGCTTTATTTGTATACCTCACTTATGCAATGTTTTTAGAACCTGTTTTTCGTTGGGCTTTTCACCTTACCTATTTCCCCGGAAAAAGCATGCACCTTTACCCCTTAAATGCAATAGAGGATTTGGCACCCATTCCCTTTGGAAAGTTTGCAGGGGAATTCCTGACTGAAAACGATTTTGATTTATTCTTAAGTCCTTCTGTTGCCGTAATTGCTTCAAGTATTTACCTATTTCTCTTTCTAGGTTTGATCTGGTGGCGATTGCAAAAAGCGGATTTATAAATTAGATTCAAACGAAATTTCTAAGGAAGTTGTTTAAAAAAGCCCTCAATGATTTCTTGACAAGTCATTGACAACCAAT